>CAKZYI010000882.1 GCA_937884735.1 uncultured Pleurocapsa sp. | reverse complement strand
GGTAAGTCCCAAGGCTCGTCAAACTTTCTCTAATACTGTTGCACCCTACTTTTATAGCTATGTCTTAAATGAACTAGAGACATTATTAGGCTCAGATGTAGCCAAAGAAGGAAACTTTATCGTCGAAACTGGTTTGAATTCTCAGCTGCAAGCAGAAGCAGAATCGGCTTTAGAGTATTCTATCAGTAACGATGGCGATCGCTTTGGCTATTCTCAGGGTGCAGTTGTTACCCTAGACAGTCGAAATGGTAATATTCTTGCCTTAGCTGGAGGTGTAAACTTCAATCAAAGTCAGTTTAATCGAGTAGTACAGGCGAAAAGACAGCCTGGTTCAACTTTTAAGGTATTTGCCTATGCAGCCGCCCTAGAAGAAGGTATAGATCCAGATACGGAATACTCTTGTGATGGTTTGACTTGGAAAGGGCAGCAATATCGAGGATGCGAGCGCAGTAGTGGTGACATTGATATGTATCGCGGGCTGGCTCAATCGGAAAACGTTACTGTTCTTCGAGTAGCTCAAGAAGTAGGCTTAAAAAAAGTAATTGATGTTGCCCAAAGATTGGGAGTCAAATCTTCTTTGATTGAAGCTCCTGGGGTAGTTATTGGACAAAGCGAAACTACGGTTTTAGAGATGACTGGTGCTTATGCAACCATTGCCAATGATGGAATTTGGAACAAACCCCATGGAATCAATCGCGTTTTGGATGGAAGCGATTGCAAAAATCCGCGAGATCGCAATACCTGTCGTGAAATTTATGTTTTTGATGATGACAAACAAACCTACCGTGATGTAATTTCCCCCGATGTTACCGATGAACTTACCAAAATGCTCAAAGAAGCCGTAGAAGAGGGTACGGGTAAGGCAGCCTACATAGATGAAGGAGAAGCAGGAAAAACTGGTACAACGGATAAAAATGTCGATCTCTGGTTTGTTGGTTATGCTCCCGTAGATGATTATGATTATGTTACGGGAGTTTGGCTTGGTAACGATGACAATTCTCCCACCAGAGGTAGTAGCTACCAAGCAGCAACTCTTTGGGGCAAATACATGAAACAAATTCTGACTAATTAAGGCTTGTTTGTACAATCGCCTAAGCTCTAATTATTTACTGTAATTTTCCCCGAACACAATATTTGTTGGGATGCAACAACTAGTTTCTCGAGGTAGACATCTTTACCCAAATCAATTTCTACCTTTTCTATTAATTCGGCAATAGAATCTGAGTCATTAGCGATCTTTAAAGGAGATAAACAGAGAGTATGACTATTACACAAAAATACTCCTGTAGATAGAATAAGCTTTTTCTCTTTATTAGTATTATCTTGATAAGTACCAGAGAAGTTTAATTCTTGATTGGCGATCGCAATATTATTCCATTCAATATTAAAACCAACTAATGGAAAATCACGCAAAACTTCTCGCTCGCTTTCTAAGATAATTTTCCAGATATCTGTCAAACCACTCTGCAATAATTCCGAGTCTAGAGAATTAAATAAATCATTACCATCCAAACCCAACTTAACTGCAACAATTATTGGTTCTAATAATTTTAAAGGCTTCTTTTTTAAGACTTCTGGTAAATTGACGGCGATATTATCACCATTCACCTCAATTTCTCTGAGATGTAGTCCTTGATAAATGCCTTTTTTACAGCTTAAAAATACTTGGGGAATATAACCTGTGATAATTTGGCGATTTTTCCCACTAATTTTGACCTGCAAATCTTCTACTTGGCTAACTTGCGATCGCAAATAAAGTTTTACTGCGGTAGATAATAATTTAGTAATCAATTCTAGTTACTCGTTAAATTGACTGATACTTTATCATTTTTTTTGGGAAATATATGACTAACTGATGAAGATCGTTAGGGGTGCTACCTTATAAAATTAAAGATTACATTGCTAGTAGGAAAGTCTCTCCATGCCTGAAAGAGTTCAAAAAGTTTTGTCTCAATGGGGCATAGCCTCAAGACGCAAAGCAGAAAAAATGATTGTAGAGGGAAGGATTAAAATTAATGGTCAAATAGCTAGTCTGGGAGATAAAGCCGATTTAAAGGTGGATATTCTTCATGTAGATGACAAACTAATAAAAATATCAGATCGTCCTCAATTTATTTATTTATTGCTCAATAAACCTACTGGAGTAGTGTCTACTTGCTTCGATCCTCAAAATCGCTCTACTGTAATTGATTTGCTGTCAAAAGATCTCAAACAAGGAACAGGAATTCATCCTGTAGGTAGACTAGATTTTGCATCCAGTGGAGCTTTAATTTTAACTAACGATGGCAAGTTAACTCTTGGCTTAACTCATCCTCGTTATCATTTACCCAAAATCTATCATGTGGAGTTAGACTGTTCTCCTAAAAGAAAAGATTTAGCAATGTGGCGCAAAGGAATAATGTTAGACGGAAGAAAAACCCTTCCTGCAAAAGTAAGACTGATAAAATCTGATTGCCAAGATAGCCGCAGCCGTAATTCTGAAAAAACCATTGAAATCATTTTAACCGAGGGAAGAAATCGACAAATACGCCGTGTAGCTGAAAAACTAGGCTATCAAGTTAAAAAGCTCCATCGTATTGCAATTGGTTCAATTACCTTAAATCTTGGTAAGCATACACTTTCCCAGGGCAAATACAGACATCTACAGAAAAATGAAATTAACTTTCTAAAAAATTCTTTTAATACCAACCTTTAAACTTTGCTGCTCAACCTGAGGGCGCAGTAGTATGACAAATAATCTATCTTTAGAACAACAAGAAAAATTAATTCAAATTGGCTCTGATTTACGACGAATTCGTTTAGATAAATCAATTTCATTAGATTGTGTGGCTGCCAATACTTTAATTTCTAAGCGGCTCTTAAAAGCTATTGAATCAGGAGATTTGACAGAATTACCAGAACCTTTTTATATACAAGCACTGATAGCTAGATTTGCACGGGAAATAGGGGCAGATCGAATTAAGTTTGAAGTTGCTTCTGCAATTGAGATTGAAACTACACAATCTTCTACCAGTAATAATAATCCTCGCAAATACTGGTTCAATTTTCAATTGCGATCGCTTCACCTATATTTAATATATATTTTATTAGTTATCATGTCGGTTAAAGGTATAACTGTCTTGGTAGAACGCCCTGTAATTATTAATGAGATACCAGTAGAACAGCCCGCCACAGACTCAGAAATAACCAAAGCCGAAGCTGTACAAAATAAAACTCCCGCACCTCAAGCAGCTTCCCATTTTGTTTCTCAATCAAGCACTTCAGAATCAGTTACCGTAGGAATCAATCTTCAAGAACGCTGCTGGCTTAAGGTGATGGTGGATGGTAAAGTCGCCTTTGAAGGTATTTTGCCCGAAGGTACACAACGTAAATGGAGCGGCAAAGAAGAAGTAACCATCCGTGCGGGAAATGCGGGAGGGGTAGTAATTAGTTTCAATAACGAGCAGCAAAAAGTACTTGGCGCACCAGGACAAGTGGAAGAGATTACTTATACAGTTAACTGAGCTATTTAATATTGCAATTTCGAAGATGAACACTCCCAAAAAAAATCGTCAGGTTAATATTTGCTTCTTGTTTAACCCTAGTATCAATTTTGGGTATTAATAGTTGCCAAGGAAATGTAGAAAATCTGTCGTCTCCGTCATTTTCTTCAAGCAATAGGATTCATATTGGTATTTCTTCTGAGAATTTAATTCTAGAACCCGATATTAAGTCATTAACTCAGCAAGCCACCAAAAAATCTGTAGAAATCACTGCCAAAGGTTCGGTATCTCTAACAGAAATGGCTTGTAAAGGAGAATTAGATGCAATTGCGATCGCAGACGAGATGTGGCCCAGTATAAAATGTCCTGAGGCTAGCTGGATTGATACTTCTGATTCGTTATATCAAACTCGGATTCAGTTTGCCTTACCTACCAAAACAGCGCAGCAATTAGGCTGGGATCAGAAGACAGTTACTCGTCAAGAAGTATTAGCTGCACTAAAATCGGGTCAATTAAACCTAGCTACTACTATTCCAACCTATAGTAACAGTGGATATAACACTTTGCTGTGGCTGACAAGGGAAGCAGTCGCTTCTAATCTTGCTCCCGAACAAATAACCCCAGGATCTTTAGAACCGCTTCAATCAATCTATCAGAATCTAGCCCAAAAAAGTGAAAGTACATCTTATTTAGCCGAAAAGCTAGCTCAAAAGTGGCAGCCTAATACTTTAGCCGCTCTCTACCGCTTTTTATATGCCCCAGACGGTACGGCACTGTATCATAAAGGACAAAAATTACCCCTGAGCGAACCTGTTACCCTAATCGAAGTTACTCCAGCTATTCCAGTCACTCCCACTTGGTTTGTAACTACCAAAGATGAAGTCCTCAAGCAGAAGTTGATTGAAGAAAAATTTAAGTCGCTAGAAAGTAAAAACCCCAATACTTTTAAGCAATTGCGACAGCTCAATCCTCCCTACGATGCAAGCGTAGCCAGAGAAACAACTCCCGTCGCCCCAGTCCATCGCCAATTATTAGCAAATTTCCATCCTTCGATACGTCAAAAACGCTGGATTGTTGGCATTATTGATGCTTCTGGTTCGATGAAAGGAGATGGGTACAATCAACTACTAGCAGCGTTTGAGCAATTGCTGTTACCAAAAAATGCTCAAGCTAATTTTCTTTATTCTCCCTATGATCGCTTTGATTTAGTTATTTATCAAAGTAATACAGCGTACTCGATTCCTTACGATCAAAAGCTGAATATTGGAGAAATCAGATATAATCTCTGGCAGTCTCTTAGTACTCAAGTAAGACCAAAAGGAGGTACTCCTGTAGATCGAGGTTTACTAACAGGATTTCAAACCGCCTTAGATATCCCGACTGACTACAAGATTGAGATTTTTCTTTTTACTGACGGGAGATTCAACAATCCTGTTACACCTGAATTACTAAATTTTTATCATCAGCTACAAGATCGGGATGCCGAACTAACTATTGTTGGTGCCGGGAATGTTGACTCTCCCCAACTTCAAGAATTAGCAGGTAAATTGGATGCTAGAGCAATTATTTCCCAAGACTCTAGCAAAACTCTAGATGAACTGTTTAAAGCTTTTCGTGAGGCTCAAATCTAATGCATCGTCAACAACGTTTGCTTTCTCAAATTGCTAGTAGCCTGCTTACGATTGTACTTCCCCTTTTACTCAGGCTGTTGGGTGTAAGTTGGATCAACGCGATCGCAATTGGGGTTATAGTTGGTTTAGCTGGACTAATATTAACCTCAAGCCTAAGCCGTCGAGTACAAAGTTTTTCCACTTGGATTGCTTATTTATTGGTTGCCATAGCGGCTCTACTAATAGTTCTGTTTGGCATCCCTCAAATCAAAGAAAATTTCCAAGCACCTGAACTAGTCTATGGCTATGTTGGCGGAGAAAGATACGATCTCCTATTGCGTAACAATAAGGTTAAGCAGCTTTTGTTGAATGCAGATCTTCAACTAACCGAAGGTACTGTAACTAAAAAAGGTTCAATATCCCAACTAAAATTTTTACAGTCTTCCCGCACCAGTAATCAATCGCTTGATTTTATTTGGACTGGAGACGCACCTATAGCAGAAGGTGGAAAACAACTTATTGAAGCTCAAGGAAAAAGAGTATTAGAAAACGAAGCAACTCTCAGCGATCCTTTGGTGTTAGTGGTCAATAAGGCTGATGCCGATACTTTGGTAGCCAATAAATTCTTTGCCACTCAATCCTTCAATCAATATGGTTTTACTCATACTGTAGATACGGTGAAGTTAGCTGATTTATTGGAAGGTAATCTAACCTGGAAAGATATTGGTTTAAATCAATATGCTTCTGTTCCTGGGGTAATTATGAGCAACGCTCGTAAATCCAATGGAGGCGTGATGGCAGAAACCTTGATTGGTACAGTTTGGCATAATATGAGCCTTGGCAGTCTCAGCGACAAATCTGGATTACAAACCAGTGCTGACATATCTCAATTTCAACCTTTACCGACTACAACACCCCCAAACATAGCCCAAAAGATGAAACAGCTTAGGCTTCGTTCTGGTTTTGCTGAGTCCACATCCTCT
Organism: uncultured Pleurocapsa sp.; assembly: GCA_937884735.1. Lineage (GTDB taxonomy): Bacteria > Cyanobacteriota > Cyanobacteriia > Cyanobacteriales > Xenococcaceae > Waterburya. Next base: position 6,011 of record CAKZYI010000882.1, on the reverse strand, counting down.
AAAATTCGAGTGCAGCTAGAAGAGGGCGGTAATCCTTGGGCTTTAACTTACTATTCTGTTGGCAAACAAATTACTCAAGCCAATTCTAATTTTACATTAGTTTCCTTGTCCCATACGTTAATCAATAGCAACCAGTTTTTATCCTTTAGCGAACAAGGCTCCAAACTACTGCAAATCATCCAATCTCCCGAGTTTCAAGCAGTTGCCCAAGAATATGGTTATGGTAATCCCAAGGGCAACTGGATTGTTTTGCCTGACCCTAGTTATGAAGCAGTACGTTCTTTGACGGGCATATTCTAAATAATTTTCTAAAAGTGTTTATTGATTTAAAACCAAAAAATATGTAATTGTACGGAATTGATTATATTGCGTTCAACAATTACGTGTAATTACGGTTTAAAAAAAATGGGACATATATCTTAATTTAAGTAAATCTCACGACACCAAAGCTTAATATGACTTATTCAATCCGACAGTTACCTAATCAGAGATGGGGAGTCTTCGCACATCACAAGTTGCTAGCAACTTATGGATGTCAGCATACCTGCTCAACAGTGTTGAAATTATTGCAAAAAAGAAATAAAACTAGTTTCAAAACTTATAAACATTCAGTTGCAATAACCGAAAAAGTCGCTTAAATCGTTTAGATTTTTATCCATTTAATAAAATACAAATTTACATAATGACTATTGAAATTCTATTAGGACTTGATAATTGTACTTTGATGATCTATCGTCCTAGCAAAAATGATTATCACTTTAGTATTGTTAATACATTGGGTCAAATTTATACTTGCAATAGTAGTTTTCCAACTTTGAGCAGTGCTAAGTTGATGGGAACTTCTGCAATCAAGAGACTAGCTGTCGAACGTGATTAGTATTAGTTTGCTTGAATAGTAAATTTTTTCTGTCAAGCAAATTAGCAACGTATCATATTCGGCTTGGTAAGGTCTAAAGGTAGAGCAAATATTCCAAAGGTTAAAAACTTGTGTAAAGTCTAATAGCCTGGGAATTACTGTAGACCTGTAAAATTAACTTTATATTTTCCTAATGTTTACTACATTTTTCGTAAAGTGGTAGACCGCAAATTATCTCATGATAGTGCTGCAATTAGGAGTATGTAGTTTGAACCTACAGTAATAAAAGCTCTATTTTTAGATACGTTTATGAACATAAATACCGTTTCCACAACTCCTTTTTCGGATCAAAAACCAGGGACATCAGGATTACGCAAGTCCGTTGCGGTTTTTCAAAAGCCTCACTATTTAGAGAACTTTGTTCAATCAATCTTTGATTCTTTAGATGGTTGTCAAGGACAAACTATTGTTTTGGGTGGAGATGGTCGTTACTACAATCGAGAAGCAATCCAAGTCATTATGAAAATGGCTGCTGCTAATGGTATTGGACGTATTTTAGTAGGAAAAGGCGGAATTATGTCTACCCCTGCTGCATCCGCAATTATTCGTCAATACAAAGCATATGGAGGTATTATACTTTCTGCTAGTCATAACCCTGGCGGCCCAGATGGAGACTTTGGCATCAAATATAATATTACTAGTGGCGGTCCTGCACCAGAAAAAGTAACTGAAGCAATTTTTGCTCGCTCTAAGGTTATTAATAGCTACAAAATCTTAGAAGCAAATGATATTAATTTAGACAAATTAACAGTCACTCGCCTAGGAGAAATGAGCGTTGAGGTCATCGATCCTGTTGAACCTTATGCTCGTTTAATGGAGTCTTTATTCGACTTTAATAGTATCCGTAATCTGATTAAAAACGACTTCAAACTCTGCGTAGATTCCATGCATGCAGTAACGGGTACATACGCTAAAGATATCTTTGAAAAACGCTTGGGTGCAGATGAAGGAACAGTCCAAAATGGCATACCTCTAGAAGATTTTGGTGGCGGACATCCCGATCCTAACTTGGTATATGCTCATGACCTAGTAGAGATTATGTTTGCCGAAAATGCTCCTGATTTTGGTGCAGCTTCCGATGGCGATGGCGATCGCAATATGATTTTGGGCAATAATTTTTTTGTTACTCCTAGCGATAGTTTAGCTGTTCTCACAGCAAATGCAACTCTAGTCCCAGGATACAAAGATGGTTTATCTGGTGTTGCTCGTAGTATGCCCACCAGCGAAGCGGTAGATAGAGTGGCAGAGAAGCTAAATATTAGCTGTTATGAAACTCCCACAGGCTGGAAATTCTTTGGTAATTTGTTGGATGCAGACAAAGCTACCCTTTGTGGAGAAGAGAGCTTTGGTACTGGTTCAAACCACGTCCGCGAAAAAGATGGACTTTGGGCGGTATTATTCTGGTTAAATATTTTAGCCGTTAAAGGAGAATCGGTAGAAGCGATTGTCAAGGAACACTGGAAGACTTACGGACGCAACTATTACTCCCGTCACGACTATGAAGAAGTAGCAAAAGAACCCGCCACCCAACTAATGAAACGCTTGCGCGGCATGGTCGATACTATGGTTGGTCAAAAGTTTGGCAATTATGAAGTTAAATATGCTGATGATTTTAGCTACACCGATCCTGTAGACAACAGCGTTAGCAAAAACCAAGGTATTCGCATTGGCTTTACTGATGGATCTAGAATTGTTTTTCGTCTTTCTGGTACAGGAACAAAAGGTGCAACTCTTCGCCTATATGTAGAAAGTTACGAACCCGATGCTACCAAACACGACCAAGATACTCAAGAAGCCTTGAAACCTCTGATCGATTTGGCACAAGAAATTGCTCAAATCAAAGAATATACCAAGCGCGATGAACCTACTGTTATTACCTAATTTATTAAAGATTAATCTTAGATCGATAGTGGGATAGATTCTTAAAACTTAAAAAGGGGATGAAATTAATTTCATCCCCAAACAAGATTTATTCAACTATCTCAATGTTTTGAGATAGATCATTAATGTATTACGCTAATGTCTTGTTTAACATGCAAAAAATATAAACTCTCATAAATTTGTGGTTCATTGCCAATAAAAAAGATGTCTGAAGGCATACTAGCCAGGACATCTGGAAGATAGATATTTTTTCTAAAACTGATTAAAACAAGGAAACATGCTAGTAGTAGCAAAATCCCTGGCAATATTAAAAATTTTTATTATCGCAAAAAACAGCTCACTAGCCAGAATAGGCAAAACGTTACTGCTGAGGCAAACTGATCTTGTCCTAAAGCTGCCGCACTCCCTTGCCCCAAAAGCAAAGTAGCCAATCCAGTCCCCAAAGCAATTCCTGCAAACAGAGCAATAAAGCTAATCAGAAATGCTCTACCAGAACGACCTTCTTTACGATTGAGAAAATAAATATTGGCAATGAAACCCAATGCCATCAAAAGGGGTAGGATGGAGGGAGAGGTAGTTTGAGCTTCATTTTGAGCAAATACAGCGATCGCCGACAGGGTTAAGAAAATTCCTGTAGGCCAAAGAATATCAGCTTGAGAAGGAGTATCAATCAACTCTTGTAGCCATACAGCGGAATCTTCCTTGACAATTTGAGGATCTTTAAAAGACTTTTCTAAAGCGCGATCGGGAAAACGAATTTTTTCGGGCACTTTGATTTTGCCTTCTTGACGTAAACGCAAACGATCCATGATGATTGAATCATAGGCAATCTCGACTGTTTCTAGTACAGCACTGTCATTGCCATATTGCTCAAAAAGTCGCTTTTTCGCAGCCTGTATTTCTTCAAAAGAAGAATTTTCTGTGACCCCAAGTTGTTCGTAGGGATTTTGTTCACTCATTTCTTAACCTGCTTTGTGTATGTCTATAAGTTAATTTTTAAATTTAAAATTTTGCTCTAGGTTTCGTCTAATAAACTTCCCAGAAACCAAATGCTGGCCCGATAAACCTGACAGTGAGCCAGATAGCAATCATTATACCAATACCAAACCAAGCTCCCGTACTAGTTAGTTTAATAAATTTTTCCGATTGAGTTTTGGTAATTGGCAACCAGGGTACAATTCTTTCTGAATCCTGTCCGTACCGTCCTCCCATTGCTGCTTTACGCCGTTTTGATTCTCCCATAATATTTTAAATTGTTAACAAGTATACCTATAGGTCGATCATAACGTTTTCTGGTCAAGCGAGAACCAGTTTTACATTCACTTTTTATTACAAATAATGAAATTCTCAAGAGTTGTTTTTTGCGATTTTGATGGCACAATTACTACAGAAGATACTTTTGTTAGTGTATTAGAAAAATTTACTCCAGCGGTATCAGCCAGGCTGTTACCAATAATTTTTGAGCGCAAAATGACTCTCAAAGAAGGAATTAAGCAAACTATCGGCTCAATTGATTCAGTTCATTATCCCGAAATTATAGAATATATTGCTCATCGACCCGTACATCCTGGCTTAACAGAATTTGCAGATTTTCTTAACGATTTGGACATACCCTTGGTGGTGATTTCTGGTGGTTTAATAGATATAGTCAAAGCAGTCTTAGAAGAGCAAAAGTTAATCAACAAAGTAGCAGCAATTCATGCAGCGGAAGTAGACACTACAGGACAATTATTACAGGTTTACTCGGCATTTGAGGGTGACACTGAATTGGTGGCAAAAGTCAAGGCTATGGCACAATACCCGACGGAGGAAAAAATTGCGATTGGAGACTCGGTAACGGATATTAATATGGCATTAGCAGCAGATTTGGTTTTTGCTCGCGATCGCCTTGTAAGATATTTAGATGCGGAAAATAAATCTTATATTGAATGGCAAGATTTTTTTGATATACGCGATCGACTAACTAAACATTGGCAGGTAGATTAACGCAGATAAAACACGCCCGTGCCTTTATCAGTAATCAGTAACTAGTGCCTTCGACAGTTTACTCAACGGGGTGAAACCCCGCAACGAAGTCAAGCCGCTAGGCGGGTTCGCCGTTCAAAAAACGTCGAAACTCTCCAGAGTTCGACTTCCGCCACAAAACTTTTGTTTTGTCCATAACAAGCCCTGGAGAGCTTGTTATGGGAGAATCGTAGATTCTCGATTGTCGAAGTCCCGTAGGGACTTGTCTCGCAATCAGTAATCAGTAATTAGTAATCAGTAATTATTATGGCTAAATTTGTTTTTATCACAGGTGGTGTTGTTTCTAGCATCGGCAAAGGTATTGTTGCGGCAAGTCTTGGTAGACTACTAAAATCACGCGACTATTCTGTTTCTATTTTAAAGCTCGATCCCTATATAAATGTGGACCCAGGTACGATGAGTCCGTACCAACATGGCGAAGTTTTTGTTACCGATGATGGTGCAGAAACCGACCTTGATTTGGGGCATTACGAGCGTTTTACTGATACATCTATGTCTCGCCTCAACAGCGTGACGACGGGATCGATTTATCAAGCAGTAATTAACAAAGAAAGACGAGGTGACTACGAAGGTGGAACTGTTCAAGTAATTCCCCACATTACCAACGAAATTAAAGAAAGAATTCATCGTGTGGCACAAAACACTAGTTCTGATGTAGTAATTGTAGAAATTGGTGGCACAGTTGGAGACATTGAATCATTGCCCTTTATGGAAGCGATTCGCCAGTTTCGGAAGGATGTGGGGAAAAGCAATGCAATTTACATGCACGTTACCCTAATTCCCTGGATTCCCGCAGCAGGAGAAATGAAAACCAAGCCGACTCAGCACTCGGTTAAGGAGTTACGTTCGATCGGAATTCAGCCAGATATATTAGTCTGTCGCAGCGATCGCCCTTTATTTCCTGGTATTAAAGAGAAAATTGCCGAATTTTGCGATGTAGAAGTTAATTCAGTAGTTACCTCCCTCGATGCCAGTACCATATATGAAGTTCCTTTGATTCTTGAACAAGAAGGATTAGCTCAACAAGCCTTGGAATTACTACAGCTAGAACAACGCCAACCCGATTTAGAAAAATGGCGAGATTTGGTGACAAAAATGAATTCGACTCGCACCAATATTGAAATTGCGATCGTCGGTAAATATATTCAGTTGAGTGATGCTTTCAGTTTTGAAATTTTTGATCACATCG
>CAKZYI010000881.1 GCA_937884735.1 uncultured Pleurocapsa sp. | reverse complement strand
ATTAAGCGCGCAAGTACGTCGCCAGAGCGCGTTACGGGGACTGCGTAAGACGCAAACTCACGAATGAGCCCCAAATCGCGTAAAAACGGCGGCACAAAGGCCTCATCTGAACCGGGCATAAAACTGATGTAACTGACCACGCCAATAACCTCACCAAGCTCGTTGAGCACAGGCCCTCCCGAATCTCCGGGGGCTAGTGAGGCGGTGAGTTCAACCGTGCCAGAGGCAAAGTCTGCCCGTGAAGCTTCGACCCCTAAGCGGGTGACCTGCCCGGCCCTTGCTTCTAATACATCACCACGGCTGTTGCCGATGGCGACGACCTCACTGCCAACTTCAACAACTTCTCCTGCCCCATCGGAAAAGGGAACGATCGCTTTTTGAGAAAATTGCAGGTTCAAAATGTCGCGATAGTTTAAAGATGCTGCCTTTACTCTTACTTTTATTTCATTGGGACTGACGGCAGGCTTGTGAATTTCAACAGCATTAATTGTGTTCTTTCCAGGTTCAATCACATATTTTTTCATAGCAACTTTCGAGCGACAAAATTATAGTGGAGTTCTTTAAAGAGTTTGGAAGATAACCATTAAATGTGTTTTATCTCCCCCATATACCTTTTGTTAATGGCTTAAATCTGAAAACATAAAAAGGTGGCGTTGTTTTATCTATACCTTCGTTAAATGCAGAACCTAAATATACTTGGGCAGCGGATACATACATATAGCCATCTTTGTTGTAGCTGACTCCATCTGGCCACAACATATTGTCATGCTGGATAAAAACGGACAGTTGTTTATCGCTTGCCGTACCAGTCCGATACTTCTACATTCCACGTTGGTAAAATAGAGGTTGCCATCTCTGTCGATGGACAAACCGCCGTTATTGTATTTGTTGGCGTATGTTTCGACCCTTTCTCCTAACGCCTCCTCAGATAGCGTTTCGTCTAAAAGATCGTCCATGCGGATACGGTAAATTTTATTTCCGCTCAAAGGATTGTAATAAAGCCACTCATCGTTATTATCCAGCGTAATCCCGTCTGCGCCGATGAAAATAGGCTTTCGATCTTTACCTTCTCCCGTACTCAACGGTTTACCATCGAAAATAAGCGGGCTGTCATAATCAGGTAAGGTCGAATAATGGGATTCCAGCACCCTTCTGGTTTTTCCCGTTTCCATATCTACGATGACCAAAGCCCCCTTCGAGCCATCTCCTCCTCTAGCGATACCCTCGTCAGCAATTACGAACACCTTATGGGTTCCATCAATAACAAAATCATTGTGTTGGGATGTGGGTACGCTTGCAGGAGCAGGTATCTTGTAGATTCGCTCTAAACTGTTTGTCTTGGTGTTCCATCCTACAAATTTGGGCGTGACATCATTGCGATTGCCCATATCCAGCATCCAAACAACACCTTGGCTGTCATTGCGAACACCTAAAACACTATCGAGATAGTTGTCATCATCGGTTTTTACAGTGTTCCAGTCTTCATTCGGAAAAGGCTTAGTTGACTTAGTATTTTCATCGTAAATTACCACCCTAATTTTCGGACTAAAAAAAGGATGATAGCTAAATATTAGTTGCCCATTATCGGCATAACCTATATTACCAACCGCATGGTCGAACTCAGCATATATTTCCATCTCATATATCCTCGATACAATGTACCAAACCCTGATTTTTTATGTTTTGAGATGAATGATTCCAAACCCCTTAAAGTGCTTTGCTACTCTTGAGAAAGTTTGGTCATTTCGTTTAACGTAAACGATGCCACAGCACCGTCTGTTGCCTTCATGTAATCTGCCATGTGAGAACTATTCATGTGCTGCTGCCAAAGCTCGCGATTCTCCCAATTTTCATAGAACAAGAATATCGCTGGATTGTCATTGTCTTGATGTAGGTCGTACTGAATATTGCCAGCTTCCTTTAATGTTGGGGCAATTAACTTTAACAACTCGGTTTTGACAAGTTTGACTTTATCGACATTAGCTTCAACTCTTCCAATAATCGTTAGTTTGTTGCTCACTTTATTTCTTTTTTTAGCTCTTAAAAAGAAGCATAAAATATATATTAAGAGTGAACAAGTACGTACATTTTTGATATGTAGTACCTTTTTGTATACTATTGGAGATTATTCATGGCTCACACTAGGCACTCCAAATATGATTGCCACTTAGGTTGTCCCGTCGAAGCTGCTTTAGAAGTGATTGGCGGAAAGTGGAAAGGAATTATTCTTTACCATTTGCTATCAGAGACGATGCGCTTTAACCAACTGCGTCGTTTAATGCCAGAAGTAACCCAGAGAATGCTCACAAGGCAGCTTCGCGAATTAGAAGCAGACAATTTAATTTCAAGAAAAGTATATCCAGAAGTACCACCAAAAGTAGAATATTCGATAAGTGAATATGGTAAAACTTTAGCACCTATTATTCATGCCCTAAAAGAATGGGGCTTACGGCATTTAGAAAAAATGCCAGAACAATCATAACGATACATTTGGGTGTATTTTGCGAAAATGAGATTAATTAATAACTGATGTTACGCACTGGTAACATCAACTAGCCATCAAGTCTAGATGAACTCCCAAAACCTCGCGCCGCACCGAAGAGGTTTATCTGGACTATATACAACTCTACAAGGAGCAGGAATTTCTAACTGATGTACATAGCTTTTCTGCGCTTCTTTGATAGCAATCACAGGCTTTCTATCTTCAGGACTTTCTTTCATATTTTGTTTAATGGCGTTGCTATTAATATGAACAATTAATTTTTGTGGCTTTTTGCTTGTTTTCCAAGTCCCTGCTTGCCCTCGTTTCGCTTTTTTAATTATTGGCATTCCATTATGTAAGGGAATCAACCAATAACGACCCGATTTATAAGCTCCCACTACTCTCCCTTTTATTAGCAGTTTTCCACCAAAAAAGAGATGCTGCTTGAGTAGTGTGTATGTACATGAACAAATAAAGTATTCCGAATGGGCTATATCTATATCTATATCTATATCCCAGATGAAAATCCTAATCAAAGATTTGTAATCTAAGCTAAATTATTGCCGATTAATACTCGCCAAAAGTGCGATCGCTCTTTTAGCATTTAAAGCAAGATACAAAAAACTAGTGTCTTTATTTATGAAAAAGACAAATAAACAATTATCAATAATTGAATACATTGGGGTATAGCCCCTTGTCTTGCTGAAGGTGCGAGATAAAACTTGCTACTTGACGAGCGACCCCGCGGATTCTTAATCCGCCAGGGAACGCGCGAGTTTGCTACTTGTGAAATAGCTTTTATAAAAACATGACTATACTGCGTAACATCACTTAATAAATTCAACTAAAACCACAGCAGATCTATTAACTTAGGACTTACGCAAGAGCCATCTTAAGAGAAAGATTTTTAAGTTGCTGAATCAAGTAGCGATCAAGAAGACCATTTTTTAGTTGATAGACAGTAGAATTATTAGCGATCGCTAAATACTTCAAATGAACCCAGACAAGTAATGCACAACCAAGCGAACGCGAATGAATTCTAGCCGCCTGGCGGCGGTCTGTGCTACGCGCTGCATTACGCTGAATTCTAGCCTTACGACACTGGCATTTTTCCCATCCTGTCAGTTGTTTTCCTTCACGGTTTAGCTGCTCAATATTAAATAGGAAAAATAGAAAGCCTTTGCTAGGCTATAAATAAAAAGGTTATCGAATGACCAGAGAAGAATTGAAACACTATCGCGATAAAATTTCAGAGCTTGTTAAACGGTATCACGCCACGAATATAAGGATGTTTGGTTCTACGGTGCGAGATGATAACACCCCAGAAAGTGATGTAGACTTTTTGATTGATGTTTCCCCAAAGCAAACTTTGCTCGACCTGATTGCCTTTACCCATGAATTAAAGGAACTTCTAAGCTGCGAGGTTGATGTTGCTCAAAGTACGTTACTTCATCCAGTTATCCGCGATGAGGTTTTAAGAGAAACTGTTTCTTTAGAGTATATAAAAGAGTTACTATGGCGCAAAAAAGAAATCCCTGCTTTCTCTGACTGATATTCTCAAGGCGATTGAGAAAACTGAGGCACATATCCAATCGGGAAAGCAGGAATTCTTCAAGTCGAACATATTTTGAGATGTATCCGATCTTAAGGAAGTTGAGCATCTGGTACTGCGATCCGAAGGCTAGGCGTAAGCCTAATCGCTTTGCAAAAAGCTCGAATAAGCATAGTTAATTTATTCCTTTAACCTTTAAAAATTTTCTATCTATCTGAATGGACGTAATCCACAAAATAAAATTGAGGCATCAGCCAAAAGCGTAAGATTCCTGTAACACCCAAGCCGAAAAGCGCGGAAATGCCCAACCATAAACCCCAACTAACTCTCAAGCTGTCTGGTAACAGGGCGACAGTGGTTATTGCCACTATAAAATAAGCTAGTAAAAGCCATTGTAAAAACTTGATTCTCTTTAACGCTGTTCGGCAACTGCTACAGTGTTGGGTATGCTGATGATAGCGATCAAGTAATATCTTTCTGGAGATTTTCTTCGTCCTAACAGGATTAATCCCGACTTCTTCCCAAGGTAATTTTCCCTCACAATAAAGATCGAACCACTTGCGAAATGCGATTACCAGACGATCTGCACTGGTAGGCATCTTGTAAGCAGTTTTCCAGTGAGTATCCTGTAAAAAGTTTTCCTGTTGATGGAGCAAAACCATATCCCCATCCAAAACAGCATTGCGATTTCTAATGTGATCCCACCAGCGAGGAATTATCTTATTTAGTCTTGGGGCAAAGTTACGAGCAAATTGTGCCACAATGCGAGATTTACCAGGGGAAACAGGTAAACAGTAAGTAATTAGACCAACCCGCTTATCTCCACCAGAGAAAGATATCTCATACTCCAAACGACAGGGAGGCTCAAAAGTAATTCTGGTTTTAAAAGGTTTATCGGCTTCGGCTTGAATCAAATCCATCGTCGAAGTGACCATCTGTAGGGGGATTGGCATGGCGCGATCGCGATTTCCCTGAATCCCGTGATGGGCAAAAGGTACGTGGGAAGGATCGGCGACATTTTCGATTAAAGTCTGCCAATCATAAGCTAAATCTCGCACCATAGAAGACCAAACAAAACCTTTGCTAGCATCTATTTGGGGAGATAGGGGTAAATCGGTTTTAGCTGCAAGCTCGGGGGTTTCTGCATCCATCCAAACCCAGAGTAGGTCATTTTCTTGGCGGGAAGGATAAACCGTAACGCAGAAATTGTTCCTCGCGCGTTCCCTTGAGCCTTTCGTCCTAAAGGATACCGCTCCGCATATCGGCGCGGGGTCGCTCGTTTGTTTGGTTATCAAGTTAGGATTTTCTGCTTGAGGAATGCGCTGACATTCTCCATTGCGATCGAATTGCCAACCATGATAGCTACACATTAGATTGCCCGACTCATCAATTCTACCTTCACTCAAAGGTGCGAGTCTGTGGGGACAACGATCTAAGAATATTTGATAAGTAGAGTCTGCACCAGATTTCCAAATTACCAAAGGAATGCCTAATAGAGTTGCAGCAGTCGGTTTTTGCGGCTCTATATCTTCTAGCGGTAATAAAGGATACCAGTGTTGGAAAAAGTTAAATGATGGCATGGTAATTGCGATCGCTAATAAGTCTGAAATCAATAAATTAGAATAGATCGGAGCGATCTAGATGCGGTTTAGTAGCCCATCTGAATGCTATTTTACGATTGACAGATGTTTAAATGCTACCAGCTGTTTTACTTGGTAATAAATTAAGAATTTATCTACAAAACTTTTTTCCTAGCAAGATATTGTTGATGTTCGTCGTCTGCTAAATAATAATCAGAAGCGGGTTTTATTTCCGTCACAATGTCTTTATCGTATTTATGCGATCGCTGTAGCTGTAATTTAGACTGGCGGGCAATTTGTTCTTGTTGGGAATTATGATAGAAAATAACCGAACGATATTGTTCTCCCCTGTCTGCACCCTGTCGATTAAGGCTAGTGGGGTCGTGCATTTGCCAGAAAGCATCGAGTAATTCTTGATAGCTGACCATTGCAGGATCGTATTCAACTTGGGCTACTTCTGCATGACCAGTTATTCTGGCTAATACATCCAGGTAAGAAGGATTAGGGAAGTCTCCCCCCATTTTTCCGACTGAGGTTTTTATTACCCCTTTTCGCTTCATAAATTCGTTTTCTATTTTCCAAAAGCATCCCCCGCCAAAGGTGGCTTTTTCTAAATTATTCACTGGTTGATTCTCGTTCCAAAATTAGAGTAACTGGGCCATCATTATCGATTTTGACTTCCATCATTGCGCCAAATTTTCCTGTTACAACAGTTAAGCCACTTTGTTTTAATTTATCAATAAACAAGTTATAAACGGGTTCTGCTGATTGAGGCGGGGCAGAGTTACTAAAAGATGGACGACGACCTTTGCGACAGTCTCCATAGAGGGTAAATTGACTCACTACCAGTATTTTGCCCTGGATATCTACAATAGATTTATCCCAGGGTTTATCATTTTCTGCATCGGGAAACAAGCGTAAATCTAAGCACTTGCGCGTCATCCAGTCGAGTTCGGCTTCTGTATCCGTAGCAGAAATTCCTACTAGTAAGTTCAAACCGCGATCGATACTAGCTATTACTTTTCCGTCGATAGTAACTGAGGATGAATTAAATCGCAGGAGAATGACGCCCATTTATTAAGTTTGGATTAGTTACGAGCAGATCTAAGAAGAGTCATCAAAATGTAGTAGAACAATAAAGCTACTGAAGCAAACAACTCTAGGGATGCTGCGACATACTGATGGGTTTGATATCTGTGAATGATATTAGAAGTAGTGTACAAGATTGCAGCCGAGGCAAATACTATCATTAGTGCTGAAAAGATTAACCCCAAAGTGAAGCCAAACAATACACTACAGATAATTAAACCTAAAGCAATAAAACCGCCAATCCGAAGAAAATTGCCGAGAAAAGAAAAATCTTTGCCAGTAGTAAAAGCGATCGCTGTAATACCTGCAAACATCATTCCCGTCAAAATAGCCGCCATCGGAATTAGATTGGGATCTTTGGCATAATAGGCAGCAATATAAAGTATAGGTGCAAAAATTAACGCTTCTCCCACCACATACATACCCAACCCTGCATATTGAGTATTCACATCATCAGATTTAGCGATTAGACTCCGAGACATCCATCCCAGCAAAGAAAAGCCACCGATAATCATCAGCCAGCCAAATCTGTTTCCAGAAATAAAGCTAGTAATTCCTGCTGCAATGCCAGTTTGGAATAAAATAAACTCAACTAAGATAAAGGCTGCAACCGCCCCTGCCAGATGAGTATAGGTCTTTCTAATAAATTCTTGGCGATCGCTTGGACGCGCCTGTGCCACACTTACCATAATTAATTTTCCTCTTGATTTTAGATAAATACTTTTAGAATTTCTAATTGTGAATTGTCACTATCCGTATTTTAACTAACTTCAATTGTGGTCAATCCAATCAAGTAACTGTCACCTTGCTGTAATTTCAGCTAACAGATTTTTATAAAATATTAATCAATTAAATTTTAGTTTGACTTCAAAATTATGGTAATGAGCAAAAAGCCTTTAAACCAGGATCATAGTTCAGCTTGGATAGCTCAAACTTGGTTATCTTTTGTGATATCTATTTCTGCCACTGCTGCGGGAATTCTGTATTTGCCCGTTGATGGTTGGATTAAAGGTTTTATGGGTATGGGATTAACTTTTACTGTTGGTTCGACTATTAGCCTTACCAAAACCCAAAGAGATATTCATGAAGGCAAAAAACTAACTAGCAAAATTGAAGAGGCTAGGGTAGAAAGGATTTTGAGCGAGCACGATAATCTTAAGTAATAAGTAATAAGTAATAAGTAATGAGTAATAAGTAATAGGCTTAATTACTATGTTTTAAGCGTAATCATTTACGTCTTCTTGCAGCCAAGCTTCTACAGGTTGACCATCTTTGCGTCGTAGTTCAATTTCTTGCATGACGACTAAACCCGATCCTGGTGGTGCGGGCTTTTCGTGAAATAAAATGTCGTAATCATCAGGATTTTCATTACGCTCTCTTAGCCAATCTTGTACTTTGATTGCACAGAAAAAAGATTGTCCCTGCTCAAACATACGGCTGATTTGCATTGATAGGCTATGAATGTTTAGACGAGGCATATTCTTAAGGGATAAGGGATAAGGAAGTGTTATGGGTTATGGGTTATAGGTTATGGGTTATAGGTTATGGGTTATAGGTTAAATAGTTATTGTCTTCTTTGTTGAATAATCTGAATTAAAAGATTGGTAAAAACGGGATCGTCAATTCTTTTTGCTGCTTCAATCAGTAGATCTGATTCGGGGTGAGGATCTTCTGGAGTTTGACGGGGTACAGCAACCAAAAGTGAAAGATGGCTAATCAAACGATCTAGCTCATCAATAACACGCGATCGCTTTGCATATAATAGCCTCACTGTACGGCGTATGGAACGTTCTCTTTCAAGCTCTGCTAAGAGGATATCCTTTTTTGGTGCTTCATCCATCTCTTTGTTCCCAAAGTATATTTGCGTTGAGCAATAGAATCTTCTTTTTGCCTAGAAAATAGTTGCGGTAACAAAAAGACTCACTACTGGCATTAAACCTAATTCTCGCGAGAATGGAAACCTATGTATAAGCTAAAACATACTAACTTAATAGTTCTATATCCCCCGTAAAAAATCTCAATTAAATATTGCAGTCATTTTTACCATTTTTCAGCCAAAGTGATGTAGAGCAGGAGCGGGTTAAATTACGCTACAATTTTTAAGAAAACTTTTAATATTTATTCCAACACAACGCCTTTTTCTTTAAATTTATGTTTTTAAGTGAATTGACACCTGCGCTACAGAAATTGATCCAACAGCCTGTGGCATTTACAGGAGGATTTGTCTCTGGAATTCTTCAGCTAAAGTTAAATGAAGAGCCTCTATCTCAGTGGCTAGAAAAGCAAGGATATAACCCCACCAATAACAATAATTCTACGACTGCCAATAATAGTAGACCCCAATCTATCAATATTGATTGATCGCCAAGTCTTTTGAAGCAATAGGGTATAGAGTTTTACAAAAACTTTGTACCCTATTTTTTGGCATAAATTTTCTCAGGCGATTTTAATGAATTTTTGTGTCAAAAAAAGCCAAAATATTCTATAACCTGAAGCTATTATTAAGCTTCTAGTCAGCATCTAAAATACCTTTCTAAGATAAAAATAATGAAGTAGTAGTAAATCTAAAGTAAGATTCTGCAACACATTTTGTAGTTTAAAAAATCGAACAGTGCAAAAGACTTATAGTCATTTAATGCAACTAGGTTTTAAGAGACTCGGGACAGTTTTAGAATCTTAGCCTTATAAATTTTCTCTACATCAACATCATGGTATGTCCGAGTAACGTCTTTTATTTAGAAGTAAGAAACGAAATATTTCGAGCTTGCTCTGCGATCGCAGTATACCCTTATGATGTCTAGCTCTTGTCCTCAACCATAATTTGTGATTTTTAGATCCCAGAGAAGGCAGGAGATGCAAGATTCACTTATGTTAATTTCATGGAAAATTTGAACAACGCTGTAATTCCAGAATATAGTTTGGATAGAGATTGTCAAACTCTTTCTAGGCACGTACTACAACAATTTTCAGATTTCAGTACCCAAGCGCAAGACGTTAGCGCAATCATGAATCGCATCGCCCTCGCTGCTACATTGGGGAGTCGCCGTTTAAGTATAGCTGGTTTGATGGCGGGAGCGTTAGGCTTTTCTGGAGAAACCAATGTCCAAGGGGAATCCGTCAAAAAAGCAGATATTTATGCCAATGATGTATTTATCTCTGTTTTCAAACAAAGTGGCTTGGTGTGTCGCTTGGCATCGGAAGAAATGGAAAAGCCCTACTATATCCCTGAAAATTGCCCCATAGGACGTTACACTCTTCTATACGATCCTATAGATGGTTCTTCCAACGTAGATATAAATCTCAATGTAGGCTCAATTTTTTCTCTACGTCAACAAGAAGGGGAAGATCTTGATGGAGAAGCCAAGGATTTATTAGCAGACGGCGATCGCCAAATAGGAGCGGGATATATTCTTTATGGCCCTTCTACGGTGTTGGTATACACTTTAGGGAAAGGTGTTCACTCATTTATTCTCGACCCCAGCCTAGGGGAATTTATTCTAGCAGAAGAAAACATTACCATTCCCAAACATGGCTCTGTATACAGCGTCAACGAAGGAAACTATTGGCAGTGGGACGAATCAATTCGAGAATATATTCGCTACGTTCATCGCCATGAAGGATATACTTCTCGCTATAGTGGCGCATTGGTAGGAGATTTTCATCGAATTTTGCTCCAGGGCGGAGTCTTTTTATATCCAGGGACAGAGAAAAATCCCGAAGGAAAGCTGAGATTATTGTATGAATCCGCGCCCTTAGCTTTACTTGCCGAACAAGCAGGAGCGAAGGCTAGCACTGGTACTGAGAGGCTTTTGAATGTAGTGCCAGATAGACTGCATTATCGCACTCCCTTAGTAATTGGAAGTACAGAAGATGTAGAGCTAGTCGAGTCTTTTATCCAAGATCGAGCGCGTCGTGAAACTGAAGAGCAGGCTTTAGTTTAACTACACAAATTATAGTCGTGAAATATTAAAAGGAGAATTATAAATTATGTCCAACCCTATTGTAGAAATCGGTAATCAGTACGGTCAAAGTATTTGGATGGATAATCTAAGTCGTGACATTATCGAGTCTGGCGAATTAAAGCAGTCCATCAGTGACAAAGGGATTAGAGGGATTACTTCTAACCCTGCTATTTTTGAAAAAGCGATCGCAGGTAACAAAATATATGATAGTGCGATCGAAAGTGGTATCAAAGCTGATAAGTCAGTCCAAGAAATTTACGAAGACTTAGTGTTTACCGATATTCGTAATGCTTGCGATATCTTTATGCCCGTCTACGAAGAAACCGATGGGTTAGATGGTTATGTCAGTATTGAAGTACCCCCAGATTTGGCCAAAGACACCGATAGTACCATTGCCGAGGCTCGTCGCTATTATAAAACTATCGATCGCCCCAACCTCATGATTAAGATCCCTGGCACGCCAGAAGGATTGCCCGCAGTAGAACAAGTGATCGCCGATGGCATGAGTGTCAACGTAACTCTACTCTATTCCGTCCAAAGCTATATCGATACAGCTTGGGCTTATATCAAAGGGTTAGAAAAACGGGCAGCCGCAGGAGAAGACATCAGCAGAATTTCTTCTGTAGCCAGTTTCTTCCTCAGCCGCATTGATAGTAATATTGACAATCGTATTGACAGTAAATTAAGCTCCGCCGACGGTGATGACAAAGCTAAATTAGAAGCCATCAAAGGTAAAGTTGCGATCGCCAATGCCAAAATTGCTTACCAAAAATACAAAGAAATTTTTAGTGGCGATAGATGGGAAGCCCTTGCAGCAAAAGGTGCGAAAGTACAGCGTTTATTGTGGGCGAGTACTAGTACCAAAAACCCTGAATACAGCGATGTAATGTATGTTGATGAACTGGTGGGAATAGACACAGTTAATACTTTACCCCCCAATACTATCGAAGCCTGTGGCGATCATTGCGATCCCGCAAACCGCATTGAAACAGATTTAGACACTGCACAACAGATTATTGATGGCTTAAAAGACGATGCTGTTGGTATCGACCTTGATGCAGTAATGGACGAACTATTAGAAGAAGGTATTGACAAATTCATTAAGCCTTTTGAATCTTTAATGTCTTCTTTAGAATCTAAAGTCGAGCAGCTAGCAACAGTCTAATTTAAGGAACGAGGAATGAGGAATGAGGAATGAGGAATTCAAATGATATTTCTCATTCTTTTTCATTAAGAAAGTGCTAATAGCTAATAGCTAATGGCTAAAAACCAGCAACATTAGAATTTTTAAACAAGTTATCTTAACAAATATGGTTGCAATACTAGAGAATCCGCTACGAGTAGGTATGCAACAGGAGCGCACATCCGATCCTGCAATTATCGTTATTTTTGGTGCTTCAGGAGATTTAACCCAGAGAAAACTAATTCCTGCGATTTATCAAATTAGAAGAGAGCGTCGTCTACCTCCTGAAATGACTATTGTGGGGGTAGCCAGAAGAGACTGGAGTCATGACTATTTTCGCCAGCACTTGAAAGAAGGTGTTGAAGAGTTTGGTAGTGGTGTTGGTAACGAGGAACTATGGGAAGATTTTTCTAGCGGCATTTTCTATTGTTCGGGAAACATGGACGAAGAAGCCAGCTATGAAAAATTAAAGAATTTCTTGGCGGATTTGGATGGAAAACGGGGTACAAGAGGCAATCGTGTCTTTTATCTAGCAGTATCTCCCAAATTCTTCAAGCCAGCCCTAAAACAGCTAGGGTCAGCGGGAATGCTAATAGATCCCATTAAACACCGTATTGTAATTGAAAAGCCTTTTGGTAAAGACTTGAGTTCGGCAAAGGCACTCAATCGTGCAGTACAGCGGGTTTGTAAGGAAGAACAGGTATATCGTATAGATCACTATCTAGGAAAAGAAACAGTCCAAAATATTTTGGTATTCCGTTTTGGTAACGCAATTTTTGAACCACTGTGGAATCGTCAATTTGTCGATCACGTTCAGATTACCGTAGCTGAAACCGTGGGAGTAGAAGATCGAGCAGGATATTACGAAACCTCTGGGGCATTGCGCGACATGCTGCAAAATCATTTGATGCAGCTATTTGCTATTACTGCCATGGAACCCCCCAACTCGCTGGATGCTGATAGTATTCGGAGTGAAAAAACTAAAGTACTTCAAGCGACTCATATTGCCAATGCTAATAATCTAGAACAGTCGGCAATTCGGGCGCAATATTCTGATGGTTGGATGAAAGGCAAGCCCGTTAAAGGCTATCGCCAAGAAGAAGGAGTAAATCCCGAATCAACCACTCCTACTTTCGTAGCGTTGAAGTTGGAAATAGATAACTGGCGGTGGAAAGGAGTTCCGTTTTATCTCCGTACTGGCAAGCGGATGCCCAAAAAAGTTACGGAAATTTCGATTCATTTCCGCGAAGTACCTTTATTGATTTTCCAGTCCGCAGCCCAACAAACTAGTCCTAATGTTTTAACTATGAGGATTCAGCCCAACGAGGGTATATCCTTAAAGTTTGAAGCCAAAACTCCTGGGCCAGATCTGCGGACAAGAACGGTAAATATGGACTTTAGCTACGGTTCGTCCTTTGGTATGGCTACTGCTGATGCTTATCATCGCCTATTACTAGACTGTATGTTGGGAGATCAAACTCTCTTTACTCGCGCTGATGAAGTCGAAGCAGCTTGGAATATAGTAATGCCTTTGATTAATGCCTGGGAATCTCCTAGCGATCCTAGCAAAATGCCCCAGTATGAAGCAGGAACGTGGCAGCCAACCGAAGCAGAAATGATGCTCAACCGCGATCAGCGTCGCTGGCGTAGATTGTAATTATTGTGGTGGGCATTAATTAAGATAACCATTTGAATTACTGGCTCGCATAATTGTTTCTCTGCCCACCCTACAACTAATTACTGATTACTGATTACTGATTACTGATTACTGATTACTAAAAAATATGGTTTCACCAATAGTATCTTTACAAGCACCCAAAGATGTATCAATAGACGAATATGAAGCGGAATAGCGATCGCATTGGCAAATGCAGGGTTCGGACGAAGATGCCGCAGCAGTCACCAGGGCAGCGACTTTTAGTCTGATTGTTTATGAGCCAGACGGTACGCAACAGGTGTTGGCATCTCTCGGCTTTTATACAGGCCCCATAGACGGCATTGCAGGGCCAAGAACTAAAGCGGCAATCAAAGCGGCTCAAAAAGCTTATGGCATGGATGTTACGGGGAAATCTGATGACCAGCTGATTGAAAAGCTACAGGCAGAGTTTGTTAAGGCAAAAGCCGAAGATAAATTAACCTCAGAAAATAAAACTGCAGCAATTAACTACAGTCCTGACTCTGAAGGAATTACCGCCGATGAAATTGCTTCTTCCAATCCCTGTCGTATTATTACTCTTTGCCCAATTTTAGGTGAAGATACAGGGGTTAAAGCCCAGGTTTCGGCATACTGTCCTATCAACAAACAAAGCAATAATACTTTGGTATGTTGCGAATACATCACCTTAAGCGGCACAGCCGAAGCTCTAGAAAGAATTGGCGGTATTATTGCCGAATTAGCGATCGCAGATTTACCTAAATTTGTCTGGTGGAAAGCAACTCCTGCTCCCGAACACCCTTTGTTTAAACGCTTAGTCTCTTCTAGCGACACGGTAATTTTTGATTCTAGCAGCTTTGTTCATCCCGAAGCCGATTTAAAAACTCTAGCCGCATTACTCAAGGAAGATACTACTCTAGCTGATATCAATTGGCGCAGACTTGCTCCTTGGCAAGAGCTAGCCGCTGCTGCTTTCGATCCTCCAGAAAGACGATCAGAAATTTATGAAGTAGACAAAGTAACTATTGATTACGAATTGGGCAATCAATCCCAGGCTTTGATGTATTTGGGTTGGCTAGCAAGTCGTCTTAACTGGACTCCTGTGGAATATCAATACGAAGGAGGAGACTACGATATTCGTAAGGTAAAATTCACTGACGACAAACAACGCAATATTAAAGCAGAGTTGGCGGGTATTCCTACTGCCGACTGGGGTGATATTCCTGGGGATTTAATTAGTTTGCGACTTAGTTCCACAAATTTAGATGCAGACTGCTGTAAAGAGCTTTGTTCTAGTACTACTGGCTGCATGCGAATGGAAGCTGGTGGAGGAGCGCAATCTTGCTACATCGAGCAGGTAACATCAGTATCGGATCAAAAAACTGAAGAATTACTCGGTCAACAATTGCAAAGATGGGGTCGAGAAATGCTATATGAAGAAAGTATGGCGATCGCATCTGAGATTTTGAAGTTGGCTAAATAACTCAAGTCAAAAACAAGCTATCTTGTGCAATATTTTGATTAGGTTTTTGCTTTGCTAAGACCTTTTTTTTTAGGATTTAAGATTAATTTAGTTTTGCACGGATACTCAGCCTATGGATATTTGCGATCAATAACAATTTGAAAGCTTCATAAAGTGTGTTCTATGTCACGGTAAATATATGGTTTTATTTTTTTAACTGGGTTCTAAGTAACAACTATTAAGTAAGTTAGATAACCTTATTCGTGCTTTTTTATCCAAATTTATAGGGCTAATTACCTACATCACACAAGTAAGAATAACAGCTATGGTGATAAATACGGAAGTCATTACTTAAAACCTCTAATTATAATGCGAAGTGCAAGAGTAGAATTTCCTATCTTGCTTTATTTCCTTAATATTAAATAAATTGTTAAGCAATTATCTGTAAATTATTGCTTTTTTTTGTTTTATTTTGTGTAGAGACAAAGCTAATTAATTTTATTTATGGTTTTCATCAAGCATTTTTATCAAGCAATAGTGCTTTAAATGAATAACCCTTTTTGGCGTATATTTTAAAAACTAATTTTAACTAATTGTTTTTGTTGCTTTAAAAATTGTCAAATTAAGTTTAATAGGCTATAAAAATCAAGAAACTATCTCTATTTTTTATTAATGTTAAAGTATCGTCTGTGGCGTATTAAAAAAAGCTTTTCTACTCAGACTAATTCCAACTTACAATACAAAAAATTAAGTATTCAAGTAGAACAAGAATCAACTAAAATTGTCAATTTAGTTGGCTATATAATTCTTGCAGTTGTTTTAATCAACTATGCTTTTTTATTAGTTTCAGCTCAATTTTTCAATTCTAACTGGGTACACAGTACGACTGGAAACCTAGTTGAAAATGGCTGGGGAATATTATTAGGGTTTTTGTTTATTTTCTATCGTCGCGACCAAGATATAGTTAAGCCCAAAGAAATTATAGTTTTAAAGGTTATTTCTTGGTTAACACTTCTAATGGGAATTGGTTATTTTTTACTCGCACCATTGGTTATCGGCAATGCCTTTCGCATTCATCGCGCCGCTAAAGCTCAAGTATTGACACAAGTAAATGCAGCTAGTTCCCAAGTTGAATTGTATTCTCAGCAATTAGACAATGCTACAGACCAACAGTTAGCTGTGATGCTAAAAAAATATCAGCAACAGGCTCCAGGACTAGACATAAATTCTGGACAACAGTTAAAAGAAACTTTATCTGGAAAAGCTCAAGAGAAACAGCAGCAAGCGAAAAAAGCACTACAAAAACAACTAAAGGTGCAACAGAAAAGCTTATTTAAAACAACTGCAAAGTGGTCAATGATAGCAACCTTAACAGGAATGTGTTTAATGCTTATTTGGAAATATACAGCTTGGGCAAGAGTCAAGTATTGATTAGTAAAAAATATTCAGGTAATTGGATTAAATCGCTTTAGGAAAAATACTAATTAAAATAAATGTATGCGATCGCATTTTTTAATGTAATTTACATTGATATATGCGTTCATTTTTGTATCAAACCCCGTCCATGTTGAAAACTGTAGTTTTATACCGAGCGTGAAGTTTGAACAAGAAAAATAAAGAGTTACTTATTACTACATGCGGCGAACCGAATCGCCTTTGTTACTTTCTCGAACAGATATCTTTAAAACTCCTGGTTTCAAACTAGATGCGGTTTATTAGTTTATTTCTTAGAAGTTATTAAGTATGATTGCTGGTTACAAAATATAAAGTTATCTAGATTACATCTATTTATTCTAGGCATCGGGGAATTTTAGGCATATAGCTCTAAAAATCTAAGAAATTACCCATATGGTGTCAACATTAAGCCCAGGAGATCTTGCAATCATTGGTGTCAATACTGACAATCCCGATGCTTTCAAATTTGTTTTGCTAAAGGATATAGATGCAGGTACAGAAATATTCTTTACCGACAATGGTGTTAAAAGCGACGGCTCATTTAGAAGTATTGAAGGAATAATTAAATATACTGTCTCTTCTACTGTTGCTGCTGGTTCAGTAATTGAATATACGGGAGTTAGTGGAAATTTTAGCATTGTTGATAGTGGTTTTGCCTTAAGTGGCAGTGGAGATCAGGTAATTGCCTATCAAGGAACTTCCCATAGCCCTAATTTTATCTATGCCGTTCATACCAATAGCACCCAATTTCAAGCTGATGCTACGAGTTCCAATAATTCTGCCTTGCCTACTGGATTAGTCGTGGGAACTTCCGCTGTAGCCGTAGGTTCGGGTGCTGGAGATGGAGATGAAATTGACAACTCTACTTACAACGGCACAGTAACTAGCGGCACATCAGCCCAACTTCTAGCTGCCATTGGCAATGCTGCTAATTGGACTGGTAACAATACACGTATCGATCCCTTAGCCAATTTCTCTTTTACTGTTGCGAATAATATTTCCTTCGTCGAATTGACAGGTACGGACAATCCTTTTAATGATATTAATGGCATTAGTAATTCTGCACCCAGTCTCGCTGATATTAACGGTGATGGAAATTTGGATGCCTTTATTGGCGAAACAAACGGCACGATTAAATACTACGAAAACACAGGTTCTAGCAGTAGCCCTGCCTTTGTTGAAAGAACTGGGACGGATAATCCCTTAGACAGTGTTAATTTAGGATCTCTTGGTTATTCCAATCCCAGCTTTGCCGATCTCAACGGCGATGGAGATCTAGATGCTTTTATTGGCGAAAAAGGTGGAACAATAAAATATTATGAAAATACAGGTTCTACCAATAGCCCAGTTTTCGTGGAGGTGACTGGTGCAGCTAATCCTCTAAATAGCGTCAGTTTAGGAGCATTTAGTAATGCTAATCCAAGTTTTGCCGATCTCAACGGCGATGGGGATTTAGATGCGTTTATTGGCGCATCGGATGGCACGATTAAGTATTATGAAAATACGGGTTCTACCAATAGCCCTGCTTTTATTGAAAGAACTGGTACTGATAATCCTTTCGATGGAGAGAATGTTGGTGGCTCTAGCAGTCCTAGTTTTGCCGATCTCGATGATGATGGCGACCCAGATCTAATTGTTG
>CAKZYI010000880.1 GCA_937884735.1 uncultured Pleurocapsa sp. | reverse complement strand
TGATATAGATCCTAATTGCTGTACTGTAAATTTAGAAGCTTTTATTCATGCTCCTAGTGCAACACTTATCATTACAGTTAGTGGCTCTGTTTATATTAATGGCGCAGTATGGGTAAATGACTACAACAACACTGGGGGCGCAACAGTAACTATTCGGGGAGATAATACTGACACGACAACTGGCTCTGAGTCTTCTTTTAAATTTTATACAACTGCTGAGAGGAGATCTCCAAGACCTATAAGCAGTAGTCCTACTAATTGGAAAACTGAAGAGGTGAATTAGAAAATGATGCAAACATTAATATACTTGCAGCTTAAAACACGCATTAAGGATCAGGGTTTTGTAACTATTGAAGTTATCGTAGCTTTGCTCGTAGGGTTAGCATTTTTTGCTATGGCTATGCAGAGCTTTGTCTATGCAGCAGCAATCAAAGTGCAAGCACAAGAGAAACAAAGAGCTAATCAACTAATCCAAGAGGATATGGAATTGATTAGCCAACTAGGGTCAGGAATCACAAACACTAATCTATGTAATCCTCCAATTACTAGTGCGTCAGGGGTAACACCCGTCGTAACAGATTATGACAGCGGTTATGCTAAAGCTTTATGGGATGCTCTCCAAACAGCAGCAGCAGGAACAAATACCACTACTACAGTAACTAGAACTTTAATTAAAAAGATTGAAAAAAACAGTTCAAATGAAGCTGTGGTAGCGACTGACGGTAAAGAGTTAGGCTTGCAACGCTTTCATATAAGTGATGGTAATTCCGATCACCCTCATAGAACGCTGAAAATTGGCTACCAAGTATGGCAATGGGACGGAACAAATTTTAAAAACAAAGATGGTGGAACAATCACAGCTACAGATAAACCGATCGCAGAAACTTATGTGGAGATTATACCCGATGTTGCTTTGGCGTGTCCCTAAAAATAATTCTGGTTTTACTTTATTAGAAATGCTGGTAACAGCAGTTATTGTTGGCGTGATTGCGGCTGTTACCCTGCCTAATTTATTAGGTTTTCTTAATCGCAATCGAATTAACGATGCCATGGGTCAAGTTGAAGGTGCATTAAAAGAGGCTCAAAAACAAGCAATTCGTACTGGAAAAAGCTGCTCTATTACTGTTAACGCTAATGCGATTGTCAATCCTGTTAGCAATGGCTGTCTACTCAGCAATAGAGATTTGAACAATTTGATTCAGCTAACATCTAGCAGAGCATCAATTACTTTTTCAGGTAAAGGTAACATTACTCTACCAGCACCCGTCATAGTAATTTCGATGGCAAATGGAAATGGTACAAATCAGCAAAGATGTGTGGTAATTCAGAATTCTTTGGGTTCTATTAGAACAGGGATATATTCTGGAACGATTCCTACTACACCTTTACCTAATAGCTGTCAGGCAATATAATCCCCTCTTAGTTTAGATACAGAGATTAATAATGTCTAAACATTTAAAAACAGAGAGCGATCGAGGTTTTACTCTAGTAGAGCTTTTGATCGTTCTTGTTATTGTTGGAGTGATCGCTGCACTTGGAGTGCCTAATTTGATTAGTTTATTTCGTAGTAATCAAGTAAAGTCTGCTTTACATACTCTTGTTGGTGCAATCAAAGAAACTCAAAAACAAGCCATGCGTCAAGGAAAACTTTGTCGCATTAATATAGATCCTAGTACAAATAATCTTACCGCTACCCCTAATAGCTGTTTATTAGGTAATAGAACAATTAATGACAACATAACAATTAGAACTAACTTATCTGGTTCAACACCTAATATTGCTTTTTCGCACAAGGGAAGTACTACTAAAATGGGAACGATTGTTTTGTCTTCAGATATCACTGACAATCAGCAGTGTTTTGTTATTTCTTTAGGACTAGGTATTATCAGAACAGGAAATTATACTGGGGCTAAAACTGGAGGTATCTCTGCTGGCAATTGTCAATCATGATTAAATCATGTTTTTTCTGTTCAAAAAAAAGAAGAATCAAATTTGATTCTTCTTTGAGGTACTCTTTGTGCAGATGAAAAAAGATTATTATATTGGGCTATACCCATAGATTCAGAGTATTTTTGTTTGAAAGCATCAGATTTAATAATAAAAGCATTGTCCTGAAAGTCAACTCCTGGATTGGAATAGCTGTCGCTATTGTGACCCACTTCAAAAGCAATGATGCGTTCGTCACGACCCAGATGATTTACATCACTAGTAATCCTATATTTGATTCCACCATCTGGCCATTTATTCGTTCCATCTGGCACAGCTAAAGGCGGACTTTGAGAAGCCAAAAATTCACCTAAAGATAGCTGATCTCCAGGACTTAATATTCTCTCTCCATTGGAATCATAGACTCTAGTACCATCAATATCGAATCCACCATAATTAGGAATCTCGCTTCCAAGCTTGAACATTTTAACTACAGGATTCG
Source organism: uncultured Pleurocapsa sp. (assembly GCA_937884735.1). GTDB lineage: Bacteria > Cyanobacteriota > Cyanobacteriia > Cyanobacteriales > Xenococcaceae > Waterburya. The sequence goes on along the minus strand of CAKZYI010000880.1, from coordinate 5,294 downwards.
GGGTCAAGCTGGCTGCTGCACCAGGCTCATGAATTAGAACATTACCATCATTACTACTTGCACAAACGTTCCCCGAACAACTATCAGCATCTCCGTTGAATGTTCTAGGGTCTTTTAAGCTTATTTTGTGGGATACCACTACAGTATCTGACTGACCATTCCAAGATTCATTCTCACCTAAAGTGGAATTACCTGCAAAATCTTTCTCGTTATTTGGATCATTATGACCATTTCCACTGCGACGATTTCGACAATTAGAAGCATTTCTGGGAACAGAGGTAATAATTAAAGGCTCGTTATCATTTATCTTGATCGGTTGGGGTTGTCTATTTGGTAGATGATTCCATTTTGATAAATTACCAGCATCATTACTATCAGCACCGTTCCCAAAATCAGTTCTCATTGTCCAAGTAGTAGGAGGGGAGGCAGTGGAATCACAAGAAAAACTAGGATCTAATGTTCTAAAACTCATACTATAAGAGTTTAAAGCTTGCGAAGTATTGATAGGTGCGGTTCTTGCTCTGGCAACTACCTTGGTATCAGCAGTGTATGTTGTCGTATTTCCTGAGCCAATATCCACACCACTAGTTAGAAAAAGTTGCGCTGTATTTCCAGTATTACCACCAACAATACAGGCATGAAAACCTGTTGCATTGGCAATAGCAGGGGTTAAAGTATCTCCTCCAGCACATGGAGTTGCAGCTAAAGGAGTATCGTCAATACCGTCTATCAAGGCTTCTGATCCCCATTGATTAGCTGTGTAGTTTCCATTGGCATCTTAATGGGGACCCCATCAATAAAATACCTGTGGTCCTTTCCAATTATTACTAGCTGCTTCTAGGTAATAAACTATTCTTTCTGAAGTAGTATCATTGTTATCTGCGCCAAGAGTTGCACTGGTATTGACTTCAGGAATGTTTAGGGCAAATACTACTGTTTTTCCTGTATCTGTATCATCAAATTGTCCAGCACCAGTACCAGGTCTTGCATTTGCAGCGGGATTTTCAATTTCACTAGCTCTTTTGATCTCGTCAGAAATAAAATCCAATGCGCGAGAGCTGTCATTGTGTGCAGCCGTTTCTGCTGTCCCTTTTTGGGTAGTTTTAAGTAGTTGTAGAAGTCCCCAACCTAGTCCACCAATTACAATGGAACCCATTATCAAGCCCACAAGTAGCTCTGTTAGGGTAAAACCAGAATTGGACTTAGAATTGTTTTTTTTTAAAAGTTTGTGAAACTCTTTATTTTTCATATTGGGAAAAGTTTTTCGTATATAAAACTAAAAATATTTTTAGTATTTATGCGAGTTTTTATAAGCAAAGCAAAAGCTATTTAAAATTACTTATAACGATCGCCATTTATACTATTACTGTCCCAATATAGTTGGAGAAATTAGAGAGCGTAAATTCGTGAACACACTGATTTTTCAGTAAAGCTGAGATAAAGATAGGGCAAATTACCTTGATTTTGAAGTTATTGGCTCTACTGTGATTTTCAATTTTTGTTCCCTTGAAATTGGGGGCTAGGGTGCTTTAAGTTATAAATATCCCTCGATTAGGATATCAGCATCTATTGTTTTTATTTCAACATTTTGTAATTGCAGCGCATCGCTCATCATGCTCAAATCCAAGTGCTCTACAGGGGATGGTGCGGATGTTCTACCGATAATTTTGGGGGCGACAAATGCCATTACTTTTTGAATTGTACCATCAGCGATCGCTATTAAACGAAGCTAGCTTAAGGCTTTTGCCAAAATATCATCCATCCAAGAATTAATACTCATATTAGCTTTCTTGGCTGCTAAATAAATTTGGCGGTGACGTTCCACTGTTGTCCTGAACGGCAATTTACCTAAAAAAGGTTTGTCTGGCTCCTCCCCTAATTCAATACACCATTCTAGATAGTCATCTACAGAATTATGAAATTCTTGTTCTACTTCAGCAACAGTATTACCTTTAAAGGTAATTACATCTTTAATACCTAATACTTTCCCAAACAACATACCTGCCATTTCGTCTATTTCAACATGGGCTATATATCCTTTGTACTTCATAATTCAATCATATTAATAGTCATTAGGTTCTATGCCAGTATTTATCAAAAATTCTTTAACAGATTTGACCGCACCTTTATCGGTTTCTCTTTCTGGATGTGGCTCATGAAATACAGCTTTTATCCCATTTAGAAAAACTCTTAACTCTTGAATCTTTACCTTATGAAGCTTTAGCACCAAGAGCTTTAAAAAGATTTTCAATGTATGTCCATTAACTATCTGATCGAATAAAATCAATTACCGCTCTTAAAGATAGACGCAGTTTTTTGTTAATTCAGCATTTTAGATAAATTTATGCGATCGCTCTACCTATAATGATATCAAAAAGTAATATCAGTTTCTATATGTTATTAATCCAAGTACCCTTCAATTAGGATATCGGAGTCTATTGCTTTAATTTCTAAGTTTCGTAACTGTAGTGCATCGGTCATTCTGCTAAGATTTAGTTCGCCTACAGGTGATGGTGCGGATGCTCCACCGATGATTTTGGGTGCGACAAATGCCATTACTTTTTGAATTGTACCATCGGCGATCGCTTTAGCTGCTAGTGTTCCTCCACATTCCCAGAGTACTTTAGATAGTTCTTTTTGATATAAATGTTTCATTACTATTTTGGGGGTGAGTGCAGCAACGGTAATAACTTCTACTCCTTTGTCGATCAGTGCTTTTTGTAGGGAAGGGTTACTATTATTTTCGGTAAATACTAAGGTTGGTGCAACATCTATGTTCCAAAGATTGCACTCATTGGGTAAATCTAAACTACGACTCATAATAACTCTGAGGGGATTATGTTCTGTAACTCCATGAGTGGTTAAGTTTGGATTATCTTTACGTACCGTATTTCCTCCTATAATTACAGCATCGCAGGTGCTTCTTATCTGATGTACTAAGTGGCGTGAAGATTTTCCTGTCACCCAAGCACTGTGTCCGCTAGTAGCTGCAATCTTGCCGTCTAGTGTCATGGCATATTTTAAAATACCAAAAGGTTGTTTTTTGATGATGCGATGAATAAAAGCTTCGTTGAGTTGACGGCAAGCTTTTTCTTCTACATCAACAATTACCTCTATTCCTGCTTTCCTGAGTCTATCGATTCCTCCTCCTGCAACGCGGGGAGCGGGATCGACCATTCCTGCGACAACCTTTGCCACTTTTGCCTTAATCAAAGCTTCTGAACAGGGGGGCGTTCTGCCATAATGATTGCATGGTTCGAGGTTGACATATACTGTAGCTCCTTGAGCCTCTTCTCCTGCATCTCGTAGGGCAAATACTTCTGCGTGGGGTTGTCCTACCCCTGGATGAAAGCCTTCCCCAACAACTTTGCCTTCTTTGACAACAACAGATCCTACTAAAGGGTTTGGTGAAGTTTTTCCCGTTGCGCGTTGGGCTAACTCCAAACACCTTTGCATCATTACAGCATCAAAATCTGATTGTGTCTGTTCGTTATTCATAGTTAATCAACATCAATACTTGATATCATTTTTGTTTGGTACTTAATATACAAAAAGCTTAAAGCTACACCGCTTCGCGGAAGACAAGAAGCGAAGCTTCTTTAGTCTGCAAGGCAGACGATAGCGCATACGCGCTGTCTGATTGCGCTTGTTACGCAAAGCGTAACGTGCTTAAAGCTACGAACAGAACAACAGAACAGTTCCATACTTCAAATTACCAGCGGTCTAATGGCAGTGTATCAAAACAGAGAAGCATTTATTCCTTATAGTCGCCAAGAAATTATTGAGCTATGTATTGGAGATGGCAAGATTGCTAAAGAAGAAGAACAAGATTTTCGCGAATTTTGTAATATTTTGGCAGCTTATTATCATTTTAAGCTTCATCGTTCTTTGGAAATTTTAAAGGCTAATTTTGTTCCTTTTAATCCTGATATTGATAGCAATCGCATTATAAATCAGCCTGGTAATAATTTAGGAATGGAACAGCAAGAAGATGATTTAATTAATACTTTTATTTCAATTTTGGAACGAGCTAATTATTATCCAATCTCTAAAAGTACTCTTAATAAGGCTTTACTTGAAGGTTCTATATTTGATTTAAAAACTGAGGTAGATTTTGATGATTTTGAACGGATGATTTGCTACTGCCGTGGAGATTCATCGGATACAGTGACTTTTAAGACTTGGAATTTTAAAACAGAAGATCGTCAAGTTGATATTTATCGTCGTGTGGTTTTATTAATTAAGTTTAAAGAAGAAAAGCACTTTAAGGATAAACCAGTTAAAAATGAAGAATTGAATTTTAAACCTGGCAAAACTTATGTCTATCTATATAAAAACTTATCAAAACTAGATTTGGAGTTTATTTTTCCCAATGTAAAAATGAGCATGAACTGGAGAGATAGAATATTATTTGGCGTTCCTGCGGTGGGTGCTGCTATTCCTTTAACTTTAAGAGTAATTCCTCAATTGATTTTAATTGTTGGGGTGATTATTTATTTGACTTTAGGACACCAGCCGTTTGCGGAGTTACAAGTCAAAGAAGAAGATGTCAGAAATATTACTCCTTTGATTATTGCTGTTTTATCTTTAACTATTACTATGGGAGGATTTGCTTTTAAACAATATACTACCTATAAAAACAAACAAATAAAATTTCAAAAAAGCGTTACTGAGACTCTTTTTTACCGCAACATTGCCAATAATAGTGGCGTATTTAAATATATTATTGATGCAGCAGAAGAAGAGGAATGTAAAGAGATTATTCTAGCTTACTACCATCTATTAACTAATAAAAAACCTCTAACTCCTTTTAAATTAGACGATTTGATTGAAGCATGGATGGAAGAGCGTTTTGACACCAAAATTGATTTTGATATTAATAAGCCTATCCGTAACCTGGAAGATATTAAAGCCGAAATAAAAAATACTGAATCTAATACTTATTCTTTTAAACAGGTATCTCTATTAAAACGCGATCGCCAAAATCGCTGTCAAGTATTATCTCTAAAAGAAGCAAAACAGGCAATTGATTATGTCTGGGACAATATATTTCAATATTAAAGGATGGAATTAATATAGCGATCGCAAAACCTTAATAAAAAAATACTGATAATCTTCTTTCCCTTCCGCTAAACTTCAAATAGTGACTATTTTATTTATTATCCGTGGTTCAAGCTAGCTTATTTTTATAGATGCTCGTTAATCTAAAAATTAATAACTTTGCCTTAGTTGACTCTCTAGAACTAGATTTAGACAATGGATTGAGCGGTCTAACTGGAGAAACTGGAGCAGGT
>CAKZYI010000879.1 GCA_937884735.1 uncultured Pleurocapsa sp. | reverse complement strand
TGTGGTCTACGCACTATTCCTTTGGCAGCTAAGCATGACGGTGAAAAATATTTGATTGAAGATTATAGCGTCGGTTTAATGCCCAGCTTGAGCCTAACCGATACTCGTTATCAAGATATTAAAGACTTGGGTTTATTGGCGATGGGTTCAGAAAGCTTCCCTGCGGACTCTTTCTTAGATCCTTTACCCGCAGTACCTTTGGAAGTAGATATTATCACTCAACAACTTTGGTCTGGAGGAACATCTTTTCTGGATGAAAATTTCACTATTGAAAATTTACAACAAACCCAGGCTTCTAATCCCTTTGGTATCTTACATTTAGCTACCCATGCTGAATTTACTCCAGGTACGCCCAAAAACTCTTTTATTCAATTTGGCGATCGCAAATTAGAATTAGATAAGGTACGAGAACTGGGTTTAAGCAATCCTCAAGTAGAATTGATGGTTTTGAGTGCCTGCAAAACTGCTTTTGGCGATCCTGATGCTGAATATGGATTTGCAGGTTTGGCTCACCAAGCGGGAGTTAAATCAGCCCTGGGTAGTCTTTGGTACGTCAATGATCAGGGAACGCTTTCAATTATGTCTAAATTCTATCAAGAATTGAGGCAAGCACCCAATAAAGCCGAAGCACTACGTCGCGCTCAAGTAGCAATGATCGAACAAACTGTACGTTTAGAGCCAGGTAAGTTGGTTACAGAAACTCAATCCTTCGATTTGCCTTCTAACATTGAGGTTGTCGATATGACTCATCCTCGTTACTGGAGTTCCTTCACAATTATTGGTAATCCTTGGTAGAGATAGCAATCTTAGACTAAAAATAGGATTTTTGAGCGTATGGTTTCTATTAAAAATAACTATGCGTTCAAAAAAAAAATATTCTGGCAATTGCACTTCTTATTGCTCAAAATCCACAACATAAAGTTGCAGTGACAATTTGTCTCGACTCAATTTGAGTAGTAGTAAGAGTAAAAAACAACTTGTCAATGAGTGTAAATACATAGTCAATAAAAATGAGTTCAACCTTGCCAATTTAGTTTTTCGACAAAATGAACAGCTCGCTCTAACTACTGATATGTATCACTTTGTCGATTTTGTAAAATGGTAAAATCCAAAAATCGACAATATTCTCCAAACTATCATGTCATTTTGATTAAATTTTACACCAACCTGTAGGGTCTAGCAAACTCGTATCTGCTATTCTCAATAAGACCGCTTAATATTTTGTAACTTATTAATATTTAATAATGATGCGGTATGAAGTTTTTGTGCCATGAGGCACCATAAAGTTTTCAAACTGCTTACTCTGCTAAATTAATAACTGTATTACTGCTTAGGAAAAAACGTGGATTCATCGATCGCTGATTTAAGACAAAACTATACCCTGGCAGGGCTATCTGAGGCTGATATAGATTCCGATCCGATTGAGCAATTTGGTGTTTGGTTTCAACAAGCCCTTGATGCCGATTTACTCGAACCAAACGCCATGACTTTGGCTACTGCTACCCCTGATGGAAAGCCCACCGCGAGGATTGTCTTGCTCAAAGGAGTAGATGAGAGGGGTTTTGTTTTCTATACCAATTACGAAAGCCAAAAAGGACAGCAGTTGATTGCCAATCCCTATGCTGCATTAGTTTTTCTTTGGGATAAATTAGAAAGACAAGTTCGCATTGAAGGGAAGGTAGTTAAGTTAGATATTAAAGAGTCAGAAGAGTATTTTCATAGCCGCCCCAAGGCTTCCCAGTTGGGTGCGTGGGCATCGGATCAAAGTCGAGTCATTTCCAATCGCGAAGTATTAGAACAAAGATTAGAAGATTTAGAAACTGAATATCAAAATAAAACTGTACCTATCCCCCAGCACTGGGGAGGGTTTCGAGTCATACCCAACCGCATTGAGTTTTGGCAGGGTCGTCCCAGTCGTCTCCACGATCGCTTAGTATACAATCTACAGGACGATAGTAGTTGGCAGGTTCAACGGTTATCTCCTTAATAAGTAGCAAGTAGCGAGTAGCTAGTAGCAAGTGAATAATTTGATTTCCCTGGATACGATTGACTTGGTGTTGTGTTTGGGAATGATTGGGATTGCGATCGCCTTATCTCTGTGGCAAAAATTGGCACTAGAGAAACAACTAGCTTATGGTGCGTTGCGCTCTTTGATGCAGCTTATTGCTATTGGCTACATTCTTGATGTTGTCTTTACGATCGATGATTGGTGGGCTGTGGTGGCTATATTGGGATTGATGCTAGCTATTGCTACGATTGTTACCCGCAACCGCATCGATCAAAAGTTAAAGGGACTTTTACCTACAGTAGCCCTGTCTTTAGTTGCCAGCAGCCTTTTTACTCTAGCCTACATGATCATTTTAATCGTGCAGCCCGATCGCTGGCACGAACCTCAATACTTGATACCCTTAGCTGGTATGCTGTTTGGCAATGCGATGAATAGCGCATCTCTAGCAGGTGATCGTCTTTTAAATAGTATTAATCAAAATCGTTTGGAAATTGAAACTCATCTTTGTCTTGGTGCTACTCCCGCCCAAGCGATCGCAACTTACAAAAAAGAAGCCATTCGCACTGGTTTGATTCCCATTCTAAATAATATGGTGGTGGTAGGCTTGGTTAGTTTACCAGGTATGTTTACAGGGCAGATATTAGGTGGTAGCAATCCTCTTGATGCGGCTTCCTATCAAATTCTAATTTTGTTTGCGATCGTCTTGACTAATATTATTTCTACTATATTGATTACCCAGGGTATTTATAAAAGCTTTTTTAATCAGGACGATCAGTTAATTAGCTAGAAATTATGGCGTTGGTGATTTCATTAAGTGACCCTGCCCTAATAGCTGTTTTAATAAATGTCTATTGAGCAAATCGAGCTGATTTTGGGGTCTTTATTCACCAACGCCGAAATTATTAATTATTCAATTATTTTTGTTTTGCTCATAACGAACATGGTTATTATGTTCGTGAAAAATACTATCCAGATAAACTCGACTACAGGTGTCATAATCTTTAGTTCTTAGACCTTTATCTTGACTCCAGTTTTGCAGCATAAATAGGGATAGAGAAGCGTTGAGGACTCGATTCACATCCCAATAAGGATGATTATCCAAATATTTTAGCAAAGATTGATGTAGGTCGCTGTTAATCTCTGCTTCTAAACTAATGCAGTTTTCTTGACTCATTTTAATATAAGAATAGCGGTTATTTATTGATGATTACTTCTTTCTCTCAAGTAAACATATGAATTGAATTGAGAAACTGTGTTAATGACTACAATATTTATTTAAGCAATAAAAATTAAATATTTAATTCAATCTAGATTTTGCTTTTATCTACATTATCATTTTCTATAAAAAATAGTATTTGTCAATATTCAAAATGGAGGGGATCTTAGAATAAATAGTTTTTAGATGGTTTTTAATCTAATGTTTTTAACTTTAGCTTTTAATATCTAAGATATGCTTTACTTCTCGCATAGTTGCATTTTGTGCAACTATATATGCAACTTGCAAGGCAATGAAAATTTATTTTATCTTAGGCAATATTATATACATCAAAAAATATTTTTTTAAATTGTTTTTATCTGTTGCAGACTTTATATGTTACCTAAAAAAATTATAAATTGCACCTAGAGTTATGTAAAAATAGCCACAGATACCAAATTTTTTTAGTAGTTATTAACTTGAAATAATTAAAAACAAAATTATTAAATAATAATCTTTAAATATATGTTTAATTTCGGCAATCAGAAAAAGAAAACAACATTACCATCAGGTAATCAAATTATTGTTCATAATGCGGGTAAAATTTATTATGCCAAAAGCGATCCTGGTATGATGCTTAAGTATTCAACCTATTTGGATATCGATAATGCTGAATTGCTGCAAAAAGAAGTCAATGAAATTTGGTTGTTATTTGCCAAACAAGTCAAAGAATCAGGGTTAGCAACGGCAATTATTAGTGCCAATTCTCCCCCTGCAGACAAAGCGTTTTTTATTGGGGTTCAACAAACATGCAACTTCTTATTTGAAAGACAACCAGATGGGTTGTGGAAACAAACAACGCCAAAGATAAATAATATTCAAGATGAAGAATATCAGATTAATTTTGGTGCGATCGAGAACAGAAATGACGTATCTATGGTTTTTGAAGATTCGACATCAATTCCTTTGCTAACTAGGGATACGGGTTTTGAGTTTGGGTTCACTATTTTTCCGCCAAATAACGATTCTTATAATTATTATTGCCTTTTCTTTCCTCCCAAAATTACAGAGATATCTAATGAAACTGGAGAAATTATCGAACAAACAAATTCTGATAAAGATGGCATATCAGGATTTCGTCTTCCCACTAGAAGAACACTAGGAATTACTACAATGCCGATGTGGTTCGATCCTGAAGATATTCCAGGTAAATATCGAATAAAACTTTATATCAATGATGTTGCAAGTCGTTCGGTAGATTTTACAGTTTACGATCCACAGTAGCCAAGAAAATAAATAAAATATCAAAATTGTAGGGTGGGCAATGTACCCGAAAGACAAATTTTATATTTAAAGTAAAATTTGTATTGCCCACCAAAAGTAGTCAGTAATCAATGAGTTTAACCCCCGAACAACAAACAGCAGCCCATGCACCCTGTAGCGTGGTAATCACAGCGGGGGCTGGTACGGGCAAAACTCACATGTTGGCGGAAAGATATCTTTATTATCTGCAACAGAGAAACTTGTCTCCTTTAGAAGTGGTTGCAGTTACCTTTACAGAAAAGGCTGCTATAGAATTGCGATCGCGAATTCGAGCTTTAGTTAGTCAACGCTTACCTCTGGGTTTTGATCTGCTTGCAGAGTTAGAAGCGGCTCAAATTAGTACAATTCATGCTCTCTCTGCTCGTATTTGCCAGGAACATTGGCAATTGCTCGATCTTCCAGCGGATTTTCAGGTTTTGGATAGTTTGGAAGGACAAATATGGTTGGAGGAGGGGTTAAATTTTCTGTAAGTCCTTATTCTTTATTGCAACAGGTGTTGCACAAGTTGTTGGACGATCCTTACACTGCTGACAAAGCTTTAAGCCAGGGTATTCAAGATTGGCATAAATTAATTGCGGATGCCCGTATTGAGGCAGTTAAAATAATCGTTAATGATGCTGCATGGCAGTCTAGCTATTTGGTTTTGTCACAGCATCAAGGACAAGCAGGAGATAAATTAGAGACAATTCGCATTTCTGTATTAGAAGCAATGGCGGATCTTGAAGATGCTGAGAATATAGATAACGCCATTGCAACCATCGATAAGGTTAATCTGAGAGTTGGCAGCAAAAAGAATTGGCAAGATGATGGTTTAAAGATTGTTAGAAATGCTTTAAAAACCTTGCGGGAAAATGTCAGGCGGGTTTCTAGCCAAGGCTTACTAGATCTACAATTGGGTAATGCTGACGAACAGTTAAAGCTTATTATTCCTGCTTTGACTCAAGCCTATCAACAGGTTACAGATTACTTGAGTCGTTTAAAATTGCAAAACAAGGTACTTACCTTTAGCGATCTAGAAATATATGCCCTGCAAGCTTTAAATTCTGTTCGAGTACAAAACTATTATCAACAGCGATGGCAGGTATTTTTGGTAGATGAATTCCAAGATACCAACCCTACCCAAGCCAAGTTGCTTAATACCTTAACCAGTCAAGCAGAATTAACTATTGTGGGGGATATCAAGCAGTCGATCTATGGTTTTCGACGGGCAGATATTCGAGTATTTCAACAGTTTCGCGATCGCATTCTCCACAACGGTGGCAAAGAAGTAATTCTTAGCACCAGCTTTCGCACCCATCAAGCTTTAATCAATAGTTTCAATCAAATTTTTGCCCCGTTACTAAAAGAAAATCATCAGGATTTAACAGCTTTTCGCCAGTCACCGCCCATTGCAGGAGAAAGGGACGAAGTTTTCAATTATCTACAGGTACTAACTATTGGCGACTCTTTCACACCAGAAGGAGAAGAAAAACCACCAAAGCCTAGTAAAGCCCAACGTAAAAGAGTAGAGGCGTTTAATTTGGCAGAAAGAATTAAACAGATGTTAGATAATAAAACTCCTGTCTTTGATAAAGAAACCAGCATAACTCACCCCATCCTACCCAAAGACATTGCGATCCTCACTCGCACATGGCAACCTTTGGACATATATAGCGAGGCTTTATCAGCGGTAGGTATTCCCGTTGCGCCAGGGAGGGGAGGAAATCTATTAGCCACCTGAGAAGCAAAAGATGGAAATATATTGCTACGTTTTCTCGCCAATCCCCAAGATGATATTGCCTTAGTTGCAGTGTTGCGGAGTCCTTTTTTTGCTATAAGCGATCGCATTTTATTTCAAGTCAGACAATCATTTAGTAAACCCGAAAAAAAACCAGAAGATATAGCAGTACAAAATTATATTGAAACATTTAACTCTTTGATTACTCCTGCGACTGCCAAGCATTTTAACCTTACTGATTACTTATTACTGATTACTTATTACTTGCGAGCAGTTCAATCTGCTATTCACAATCAATTCACATACTACGATCTTCATTGGAGGTCAGAAATACAAAACTCTTCGTTTCCCGAATTAGAGCATCCCATTAAAGTATTGAAGCAACTATTAATCGCCTGTCGATCTCAAACACCATCCCGTATTCTACAAATTTGCGATCGCCTAACCGGATATACAGCGGTGATTGCCAACCTGCCTGGTGCAAAACGCAGACTAGCTGACTGGCAAGGTTTTAGGCAATTGGTTAAAGATCTGGAAGAGGGTACTTACGACTTGTTTTCGGTGGTGCGCCGTCTTAAGAGTCTTTATGAGAATGAAGTAGCAGTACCCCGCCCATTATTAACTGCTAGTAATGCTGTTTCTTTAATGACTAT
>CAKZYI010000878.1 GCA_937884735.1 uncultured Pleurocapsa sp. | reverse complement strand
GCATTCCGCGTACATACTCAATAATGGTCGAATTCATCCGATCATTGGTGGCATAGTATTCAGGTACTAAAGGTAGCGATCGCCTAAACATAATTACCTGACCTAAAACCAGTAGCGGTAATCCCGATAAAGCTGCTAACGTCATCCGCCAATCGACAGTAAATAGATAAATACTGGTAATTACCAAAGTCGAAATCAAACCAATTGCTTCAGGGATACCATGAGCAATCGTCAATTCTAGATATTCAACGTCCTCATTCATAATCTTTTTGAGCTCTCCCGTCGAATGCTAATCAAAATAACCCAAGGGCAAAACCCCAAACTACGCAGAGATCTTCAGACGGACATCGCAGAGAACATCGTAAGCAACGATATGAGATAAACTACCTGCGATCGCTAGCAAAACCCACTTCACTACCACCGCTACAAATGCTGCTGCGATTAACTGCCAAGCATAAGAATGTAAGACGGGAGGATTTAGTAAAGCTACAGCTAGTCGATACACGACAATAAAAGGAATCAAGCCAACAATAGTAGCGATAATTTGCAGTGTTACAGCGAGCGATAGTTTCCCCTTGTAATTGGTCAACAGCGAAAAGATACTCGGAGATACATTAGTGTTCATATTGCTTATGGCAGAAATAATTTATTTGCTAATAAATCTCAATAAGCTAATTTAGAACAACTATGCCGATAAAAGATACTCCAAGACGGATTTTTTTTCGCCCCAAGACGGATCTTTGTCTGAGTCCATGAGGCTGATAACCATGAGCCACTTGATTTTGAATGGTAGAATCGACCACAAATTTAGATTTTTGTAAACGAGATCGCTGTTAATCATTTTTAAAATTAGTATTGTTGACTCGATCGCTTTGCTTAATTTCTGCAATGATCTTTAAGCTTAATAAGAAGTCTTATCAACTAACAATAAAATAATAGACCAGCGGGCAAACTCTTTGTCTCAAATCGCTTTTTTCCGAAGGTGTCTATTAGATCGTGAAGTTATCTCTATCCATCAGCAACCAACAAGACTTTTACTCTGAATTAGAGGAGAAGCTAGGAGCGAGTATCACTAGTGATGGTTTTGAAAGCTGTCTGGAGATGCCACCACAAATCGGGAAGGGCAAAACTCGTACATTTCATTTTGCTTCTGGACTCAAGCTTTATGTTCAAGAAAACTTTACTAATGAATCGATTAGTTTAGAAACTGAGTTGAACTATTTATCCTTAGTAATGAGTTGGATTGTTAGGGGCAATGCCAATTTTGCTTTGGGCAATCGCGATTTCCATTTTGCTCCAGGAAATCATCTGCTTTGCTACTTTAAAGACATTGATGGCAGGCTGGAGTTAGCTGCTAATGAGCCAGTTGTGATGGTGGATTTAGCATTAGAATCTTATTCTCCATTATACTCAGCAATCGCTCAATACGAATATTTCCCCACTCCTATCAAGAACTTACTTTTAGGCAAACAGACAGGGTATATCAGACAGGAGCTTCCCTGTACCCTGGAAATGAAGCTAGTACTACACCAGATAGTTAATTGTCCCTATCAGGGTATAACCAAACAACTATATTTAGAGAGTAAGGCGATCGAGCTACTGAGTTTGAACCTAGCGATATTAAAAGCAGATTACAATAAAAAGAGTCAAAGCGATTGCGGAGCTAGCCGTAGGCATCGCTTTAAGCCAGATGAAATCGAGCGTCTGTATCAAGCAAAAACAATCTTAAAAGACAATATCGATTGTCCTCCTTCTCTTAACGCCTTAGCCCGTCAGGTTGGATTAAATGAATTCAAACTCAAGCAGGGGTTTCGCCTTTTGTTCGACACGACTGTATTTGGATATTTACACGAATATCGCATGGAGCGATCGCGCTTAATGTTAGAATCTGGCACTTTCAATGTTACCGAAGTCGCCCAAACCGTTGGTTATGCCAATATGAGCCATTTTGCAGCAGCTTTTCGTAAGAAGTTTGGGGTTAACCCCAGTCAGTATAGAAAGTGTAGTTAACGAAAGTCTAGTCTAGATTTATTCACGCTTTTTCTCGTCATACAGAGTCTAAAATTGCTTGTGCTAATTCTTGGCGAGTAGTTCCCGCACTCAACAGTGCTTTAACAATTAAATCAAGGGATACAGAAGGATCTCCTGATTCTATTTTGGCTACCCGTGATTGAGATGAACCAATTTTATGGGCTAAAGTTTCCTGAGAAAGCTGATTAGTTTTTCGTTGTTCCTTGGCAAATAAAGCAAGTCGTGTTTTTAGTTCTACTAGTTCTGTTTCCGCAGAAGTTAAACCTAAAAAATCACTAGCATCTCCAACCTTCCAACCAGCAGCTTCTAAGCTTTTACGTTTTTCAATATCCATTTTTATATTCTCTACCTATATTTAGATTGCATCATACTGTTTAAATCTTTTCTGACATCTTTTTATAACTGAATCTGGAGCATTTGGTTGATTCATTTTCATTTTAATATGTCAAATATGACATATTAAAGTCAATAACAATAGTTCATCAATAAAAATAGAAGATTCGCCCCGTCGCAAGTATTACAACTTATTCTTATTTCAATGCTTACTCACCCTCTAGGGGTGAAAAAAATCCGCCTGGGGGTAGCGCAGCTAATTTTGGGAGGCATATATTCTTAGATGAAATCAAAAAGGGTATATTGTTGTGGAAATTTGTCAGATTACAACAGCGATCGATCGCTTGAGGTTAATCGACCTTAACCAACCAAAGCAAGCAGATTCTATTGACGTGCGATCGTCATTTATCAATTTAGGTGATTTTGATGGTGGGTCTGTGTCTTTGATTAAGTATGCAGGAGAAACTCCTTGGGAAAGACACGCTGATGGTGATGAGTTTTTATTGCTCTTGGATGGAGAGCTAAAAGTTACTCTTCTAGAAGAAGCTGCTACTGAATTTTTATTAACTAAAGGGGCCACCTGTATAATTCCCCGCAATGTTTGGCATCGCAGCCTCGCCGATCCTCAAGCCACTTTGTTAGCTTTAATCGCTTCAGAACATGGTCCCGTTTCCACTGCTGAAGATCCTAGAATTTAGGGCTTTTGATTTATTAATATTTGATTTGACTTACAGCATGAAGCGTGACTATTTTTTTCAAGGTATTTCAATTTCTATTTTTGGTTTACTCGCTCTGTCATTATTGACGACGACCGAAGTTCAGGCATCCCCAAAGCATCAGGATACAACCGCCAGCGATTTATTAGTCCAAAATGACAGTGGCAACCTAGCAGAAGTTACAGGAGTTGAGCTTCAAGAGACAGCAACAGGTTTACAAATCTCGTTAGAAACTAAAACAGGACAGAAATTAGTCCCGTTAATCTTACCCGAAGGCAACCAGCTAGTAATTGATATTTTAGATACAGTACTGGCTTTACCTCAAGGCGATAAATTCTTAGAAACTAACCCCATCCCAGGCGTTAGAGAAATTAGCCTAACGACCGTAGATGCCAGCAGCATTCGACTAACTATTACGGGAGAACAACAAACCCCCAGTGCAGAAATAGTCCCTTCTACTCAAGATTTAATTTTAAGCGTATCCTTAAAGGAGGGAGAACGGGCGCAAACCGATGAGGCAGAAATAATCGATATTGTTGTTACCGCTCAAAAAACCGAAGAAAGCTTGCAAGAAGTACCTTTAAGTATTACTGCCCTAGACGAAAAGCAATTATCAGACGGCAATATTCAATCGTTAAGAGGAATCTCTGATAGCACGCCAAACTTTTCAGTCCTAGATGCTTCAGACAGTCGCTATTTTCTTTATTACAGTCTGCGAGGATTCTCTAACTCTAACATCACTAATCGAGATGCGGTCGGATTCTATATTGATGATGTTCCCTACGATTACGGTGGTTTCTTAGACCAAAATCTGATCGATCTCGAACGGGTGGAGGTTTTACGAGGTCCACAAAATATATTATATGGTCGTAGTGCGATCGCGGGAGTTGTTAATACTATTACTCGCCAACCAAGCGACAAGCTAGAGTTTCTTGGAGATATTAGCTATGGTAACTTTAATAATTTTGAGGCTCGCGGTAGCGTTAGCGCGCCTATAGTTAAGGATAAATTGGGTCTTCGTTTATCGGGAAGTTATGGCTCGCGAGATGGCTTTATTGAAAATACAGCCCAAGATAATACTGTCGATGACCAATCTGGGGGTAATGGACGAGCCAAATTGCTCTGGACTCCCAGTGAAGACTGGGACGTAACCCTGAGCGGTTCGTTTGAAAGCTATCGAGATGGAGGTGCGCCTCTTGTACCTTTAGATCGAGACGATCCCTTTACTACCGATCAAGATGTCAATGGTTTTAGTGATTTTGATGCCAACACTCAAGCTGTCAAAGTAGCCTACGGCGGGAATAAATTTCGCGCTACTTCTATTACCTCACGGCGTTCTTCTGAGGTAGATCAAGAATCAGAACTTGACTTCTCTGCCCTGGAAGGTGGTTCGGTTATTAATCAATTTGATTCGACCATATTCAGTCAGGAAATACGCTTCCAGTCTCCTGCAAAGACAGATTCATTGCGCTGGCTAGTAGGGGGGTATTTTGAATCGCGAGGCTTTGACACTGCCGATAATGGCTTTGTAGTTGGAGATGACGCAGCGGAACTATTTCAGCTACCTGGTGGCAGCTCGATTTTAAGCGACTCGGAAACCACTGAAACTACTTTAGCTACCTTTGGACAGGTAGACTACAAGCC
This sequence comes from uncultured Pleurocapsa sp., assembly GCA_937884735.1. Classification (GTDB taxonomy): domain Bacteria; phylum Cyanobacteriota; class Cyanobacteriia; order Cyanobacteriales; family Xenococcaceae; genus Waterburya. The sequence goes on along the minus strand of CAKZYI010000878.1, from coordinate 2,175 downwards.
AATTACTCCTCTGACTTTAACTGCTGCTTTACGTTACGAATCCAATAATGCGGAGCTAGAATTTTTAGAAAGTAACATCAATATTCCAGACGGAACGACTATTCCTAATTTCCGTGTCGAGGATATTAAGTCTGATAGTGATGCGTTGTTGCCTCGATTTGCCGTCGAATATCAACTTACTCCTGACATTATGACCTATGCCAGCATTACTGCGGGATATCGTCCTGCGGGGGTTAATTTTGGAGCAGATAACGATAGTGAAGAGGTATTAAGCTTCGATCGCGAACGTTCCTTAAATTACGAACTTGGTTTTAAATCATCTTGGTATGATAACCGTCTGGTATTTAATGCGGCGGTATTCCACAATGATGTTGACGATTTTCAGGTAGTTCTATTCAATCAATTTTTACAGGCAGAAAGAATTGACAATGCCGATGCCTCAACTACAGGAGCGGAATTTGAATTAAGAGCCACTCCAGTTAGAGGATTTGATATTTTGGCAGGATTGGGGTTAGTGGATACAGATTTTACCAACTATACCAATTCCATTATAGGAGAAGATTTTAGCGATAACAATCTCTTATTTACCCCAGGCTATACCTTTAACGTGGCAATGCAGTATCGCACCCAACAGGGAATTGTGAGTCGGCTAGAACTAGTAGGTAGTGGAGCAGTCTTTTTTAACGAGGACAATAGCTTGCAGTCAGAACCTTACAGTATTGTTAATGGTCTTTTGGGTTATGAATTTGGCGAGAATGGAGTTTACTTTTTTGCTAACAACATTTTCGATCGCGAGTATGTCACCACCGCCTTTGAAGGATTTGGCTTTGGTGATTTTGGTTCTTATGGTGCGCCTGCGACTTATGGATTGCAAGTAAAAGCAGAATTCTAATTTTTATTACTTTAATTTTAATTACCGTGGATACTAAAACCTCAATCGACTTAGGCGATGTTCAAGAAACCCTCTTAATTCCCTTATGGGCGAGGGCTGAAGAATTTAAACAAGAAAATGCCATAATTCGCGTAGCGAAGCCATGCCGTCAGGCTTATCGCACTTCGGCGGAGATGATGGCAGCGATTGATTATGATTTTGCCAAATTTGCGAAAGATCGTAGTAATCAGGTTAGCTGCTGTTTGCGTGGTTACTTGATGGATGATTGGGTGAAAAAATATATCCAGCAATATCCTCAAGGGGTAGTGGTAGAGTTGGGTGCAGGACTCAATACTCGTTTTGAACGATTAGACAACGGTAGGATACGTTGGTTCGATTTAGATTTAGCGGACACAATGACACTGCGTCAAAAGTTTTTTCGCGAAACCGAACGTTGTAAATTTAATTCCGCCTCAGCCTTAGATTCTGATAGGTGCGAGCTAGTTCGAGCAAAGGCATCAGGAGAGCCTTGTCTATTTGTCGCCGAGGGAGTTTTGATGTATTTCACAGAAGCAGAAGTAAAACAGTTATTTGCCAATTTATTCCCTCGTTTTCCTGGTTCGGGGTTAGCTTTTGATTCGGTATCACCCTTTTTAGCCAAACAATACAAACCACAAAAGAAACTAACGGCTAAATTTAATTGGGGCATAGCAGATATTGAAGAGATTGAAACCTGGAATTCTCATTACAAGTTAGAGGAAATCAAAAACTTTTGGGATGCCCCGCCAGAATACCTACGGCGTTTTTCCTGGCTAAATCGCTGTTTATTTTCCATACCTTTTTTTCGTCATAGTTATCGCCTCGCTTTGTTGAGTTTCAGTCAGACCAACAGTTAGAACAGTTAGAACAGTTAGAACAGTTAGAACAGTTAAGATAGTTAGAGCAGTAGAAAGGCTTGATTTACGGTCAATTACTTTGAACTTGCATAGGGCTTCAATAGTTATTTTTCTGTTCTCGATTTAATTTTGTCCAAACTATTGTTAAACGAATCGATATATTAACAGAGGAATTAATTGAACCAAATTAACAAGATCGATATTTCTAAGATGGGGCTACTGGCGAGCCTATATGTTTCACAATATATACCGTTGATGTTTTTCTATGAGGCATTACCCGTATATATGCGACAAGAGGGAAGTTCTCTAAGTGCGATCGCCTTAGTTAATTTATTAATCTTCCCCGTTGTCTTTAAGTTTCTGTGGTCGCCTCTAATCGATCGCTATGGTTTCACTCGTTGGGGACAC
>CAKZYI010000877.1 GCA_937884735.1 uncultured Pleurocapsa sp. | reverse complement strand
AATTAAATCGTCATCTATTAGACCATAAGTGCGATCGCTATAGCTAAAGTTACCATTATTTTTTAGCTGTTGGTGAGTTGTATAGCCCCAGACACGAACATAACCATTGTCAACACTTACCTGCACTGCAAGATAGTAATCTGCCGTCCATGCTGGAATATCAATCCATTCTTGAGGTACGCGCAATTCGCCTAAGTCTTCAGCTTCGCTGGGAATCAAGACTATTTTTGCACCATTTATATTAAGTAGAGTCCCTTAGACTACTTCCCATATTTCCGCTTGAGTAGCAGCTTCAACCCCTGCTTTGGCAGTTGCAGCTTCTTCTGCTTGCAACCAAGATAATAAAGTAGCTAGAGCCACTTGATTTAGATATTTTTGCCACTTACTAGAGTCATTACCAGCACTTTGGCTTTGTTTCCAAGCTTGGTCAATAGTTTCTTGGTTAATTTCTAAAACTAATTGAGTGGGATTTAATATAGCGGGGTTCAAGGTAGTCATCGGTTACTCCTAAAAGTATATATATAGTTTCTTTTTAGTTGCTGCCATAGTAGCCAGCCAGCCATTCTTCTAATAATGAGCTTATGTTATTGAGTATGTCCGATGTCAGAGAAATATGCATGGTTGATTCAGTCCATTTTGCCAAAGCTTTAAGTAAAGTCTTTCTCGCCCTCGATAACTTGCGAGAAACAGTGTATTGCTGGGTGTTTAATTCTTTGGCAATTTCCGCCTGTTTTAGCTCAAGAGAGTAGTACAGCTCCAATAATTTTTGCTCTTCTGGTATTAATCCTTGAATCGTAGTAGTCAAAAATTGATTAATATCAGTTTGTTTTTGACTGCGCTGTTGAGCTTCTTCGTCCGCAATCATATCTGTCAGCAAAGAATCATCTACTTCCCCCACAATCGAATCAACAATTTCTCCAGAGTCATATCCTGGTTTTGGTTGATTGATTGAAGTGACGCTGGGAAACAAATAAGAACGAGCCGCTCTAACACAGGCTAGCATCCATTTTTCAATGCCTTCTGGCGTGGCAGGATCTCCTGCTGCACTCAATTGGGTATGTCGCTCTTGATTGTAGAGATCGGCGATCGCGATCCAAGTTTCTAACTCTGGTTTGGGTAATTTTCGAGTAGAATTCGCCCTGTCAGGCACATAAACAGTCTTAAAACAGTTCCTAGCTAGAACATAGCTTTCTACTACTGCTGCATCTAGTCCTGCCCCAGCTAATGCCTCTGTTGTCCGTTTTTGACTGAGTTTTCGTAATAATGACCAGTCAGAACAAATATCAATTTCCCGTTTTTGTCTTAATAATTCTCGAATTAGATTACCAAAAGTAATACTGGCATAGCTTTTAAGATTAAATCCCCGTTCGCGGTCAAATCCTTTGAGGACTTTATCAATACCTGCGATTGCAACTTGAAAACAATCAGGTACCGTATATTGTGTACTGCTAAATCCACTGATAGTTTTAGTTGATGACCAAAAACAAATCTCTTGTAAATATGCTGCCAAATGCTCCCTAGCCACCCCCCTTGGTTGTTCTAACCAAATCTGATGCCAATATAAAACCCAAAAATTTTCTGAACTTTCAGTTGGTATTTTATCCAAACACTGTCTCATGCTGCGGCGTAAACGATTATCTGTCGCCCAACTACCAAAGCGATCGTAATCAAATTGAATAAAAGTGGAGAAAATTTTAACTGTTTCTTGGCGAGGGAGCATTAATAGACCCAACAATAAAATATAGTGTTTTTTATTAGTCCGTTTGACGTTGCTTATTATGAAACACACAAGCTTTTTAGAGCAAAATGCTAGGCAACATTAATCCCAAAGAGAAGGCCTGAGATCTTCAAACTCTCTACCCAAAATACTACACAAACCTAGTCCAGCGATAGTCTAGATTGCTTAATTTTTTAGATTTTTTTCAGCTATAAGCTATAAGCTATAAGTCTTTTGCGATCGTCGAAAATCCTATTTCAATTCAGTTCGAGTAAATTAATCTTTTAAAGCTTAAATATAACTTTGATTTAGCAGTTTTTGTAGTTGACCTGTGATACATTTTATTCTAGATAACCCTAACTGTGTAGGTTTCATTGATTTTATGTCGATTGCTCTCAACATATGGTGCTAGATCATAAATAATCCTAGCCAATCCAACGCAACGAGTAAAAAAATATTAAATCCAATCAGATAAAGCAGAATGTTATGACAAACAGAGTTTAAACTCTATTGTGGTTAAGTTTAAAATTTCTCAAATAATTATTATGTAAGCCCAAACCCAAGGATATAGTTGATGATTGCACGTATTAAATTTTCAAGATACAGTTTCTAGAAAAGAAAATAAACTTACATTTCGATCTTTAAAATAAATTATATATACAAAGCAAAATGACTGGTAATTATTCCAACAGAACAGTTGTAAATACAGATCCTTATATAGAGCTGGATAACCAAGGCAGAAAAGAAATTTTAAATCTCAAAGAAGGCGTTAACTACTTGGGGAGAGATCCTAGCTGGGCAAGTATACAAGTTCCTCAAGATTGGAATGTGGTTTCTCGCAAACAAGCCATGATCGAAAAAGATGGTGGTGGCTTCCGAATCTATGATGGCGATCGCCATAGCCAAAAACCTAGTGGTAATGGTATTTTCCTCAATCAGTCTCGCATCAATCTAACTGAAGGCTACCTACTCAAAAGTGGCGAACAACTACACATCGGTCAAGATCCTCGTCACCAAATTACCCTGACTTACTTCAATCCCCGTCAGGGAGAAATGAGTATTCCTAGCATTCGCAAATTAAATCTAAAAGGATTACAAAATTGGCCTGTAGAGCTAGGGCGATCGCCAAATCCCCATAGCACCTCTTCAATGGAGTTAGATGCACCTACCGTATCCCGTCTTCATGCAACAATCAATCCCGATGGCAAAGGACGCTATATTCTGCAAGATCGCAGTAGTAACGGAACTTTTGT
>CAKZYI010000876.1 GCA_937884735.1 uncultured Pleurocapsa sp. | reverse complement strand
GGTTGGGTTTATAATGGTGTTGCGACCAAAGCCCTCATTTAAGTTATGTTAAATTTTTTTACTCTTTCTTTATTATAGAAGTTATTCGCTGTCAGCTTTTGGCTCTTAGCTGACAATAATGTTTAGAATTTTTTATTAAAGAGATAATAAACCGCATCTAGATTAAAACCAATAGTTTTTAATTCAACTGTTCGGGGAAGTAATGAGTAATGAGTAACAAGTAACAAAGGCACATAGTTGAGGACGCGATGTTTGGCTCGGCATCCGTGACAGAGAAACTACGGTTTTCTATGTAGAAGAGGTTTAAATAAGTTTTTTTATCTCTCAATCTTTATTTAGCGATCGCACTCCAAGTTTGACATCAACTCAGTTTCCTGTTCTTAGTTAAAATTCCTATTGGAAAACTAGATTGAGTCCAAGCTGAAAAAGTAGAGGCAAAATCGGCTTCATTCTTGAAATACGAGAATAGGGACTATTAAAAAATAGCCCTTAAATATTATTCTTACTCAACCTAATTATTATTTTCCTGATAACGTTCGACTGCTAAATCAATTAAACGATCCACCAATTGAGGAAACTCAACTCCTGTTTCTGCCCATAGTTGAGGATACATACTAGTAGAAGTAAAGCCTGGCAAGGTATTTATTTCGTTGATAAAAATTTGTCCTGTCTCTTCAACATAAAAAAAGTCAACTCTAGAAAGTCCCGCAGCGTCTACTGCCATAAATGCTTCTACCGCCATTTCTTGTATTTTAGCTACTACATCCTTGGGGAGATCGGCGGGGATGTGTAATCGAGCGGCACCTTCGGTATACTTGGTTTCATAATCGTAAAAGTCGCTATCAAAGCTGATTTCTCCCACAACAGAGACTTTTGGATTATCGTTGCCCAATACAGCACATTCAACTTCTCTGGCGGATACTCCTGCTTCTACGACAATACGACGATCGTAACTGGCGGCATTGTCTAAAGCTTCTTCTAATTCGGCACGCGATCGCACTTTGGCAATACCCACAGAAGCACCAAGATTGGCGGGTTTGCCAAAGCAAGGATAGTCTAATTTAGCTTCAATATCGTCGCAAAGCTTGGGAAACACACAGGGACTAGAATATACCTGAGATCGGTTTACTGCAACATAATCTACCTGGGGTAAACCTGCCTGAGTAAAAGCCATCTTCATGGCAATTTTATCCATACCCAAAGCCGAACCCAATACCCCCGAACCCACTAAAGGTACATTCATTAGGCTTAGTAAACCCTGAACTGTCCCGACTTCTCCATACGGGACGTGTAGGATAGGAA
>CAKZYI010000875.1 GCA_937884735.1 uncultured Pleurocapsa sp. | reverse complement strand
TATAGCATTAATTTACATTTGAGCTTAATAGATATAAAAACATGTTTATTTTTTTGTTTAGCAGTTTTAACAATCTGCTCTACCATTCTGTATGTCTGCAACTCGGCTTCCGACCATTTCTCTTCTTTAAGCAAGTCTCGCAAAGAAGTGTAGTCGATACCTGTTTTTTGAGAAATTAGGGGAATTTTTCTGGTGTTGGTGCTGACTTCTATTGTTTCTAATTCTACTTCAGGTTCGGGTTCGGGTTTGGGCTTTACTGCCTGGTTATTGGCTTTTTTTTTATCCTCTTCTTCTGAGGCAGTTGCCGACTCGCTAGTTTCTGTGGATTGGTTTTGGGGCTTGGGTGGAGGATTTTTCGTCGGAGGATCGGGAGTAAAAGTTGGTACGGAGGATATGTTGTCGGGGTTAGTTGCTTCTGGCTGATTGTCAACTTCTGCTGGTGATTCTGGCTCTGCTACTGGCTCGGTTGCTACGTCGTTGGTAACAGGAGTTGATACTTGTGCTGGTGCTGTTGTGGTTTCGGCAGCAGGTTGATTGTTTAGGCTGGCAATGGCTGATTGATAAGTATTAATAGGAATAGCATAATTGGAAGTCCCACCAGATAAAGCATGAACATTGGCTTCGCCATGAACGCCAATTACCAGACCATTTTGGTTGAACACTGGACCTCCACTCATTCCTGGAAAAGCTTCGCCATTGTAAATCAAGGAATAGCCATTTTCGGTTTGTTTGGGCAAAATACCGACTATATTTGCTGAAAAAAAGCGATAATAACGATTGTCTTCTCGACGCAATTCCCCTGGATATCCAGCAAAATAAACGCTTTGCCCCTCATTTAAATTGCCTGAATTGCCTAAATCTGCTACCTGATAGTTTTGGTTACTAGTAAATTTGAAGATGGCTAAATCTAATCCTGCTAACTGTTGGATACTTGAAGGATCTACCTGATGTTTTCGACCATCAATGGTGGTAACAGTATATTCTCCCTGATTCTTCATCACGTGCCAGTTAGTAAGTACAGTATAGGTACTATCTGAATGCTCGATTAGTGAACCAGAGCCTACGCTAGCACCATCTATACGAACGATGATTTGTTTTGCGCGGAGATTTACTTCTTCTGGAGAAAGAGCCTGTGCTACCTGAGCAAAAGCAGGTTGAACCAGGTTTGGTTTGTCAGCAAACAACCCACCCAATGTCAGAGCAAAACCTATTGTTCCACCCGTTAATAGTTTGTTTATCTTTCTCGACAATTTCATTTGCTTAAACTCCGATAAATTCAACTAGCAACTTATTTATTGACGTTAAAACTAACAAGTGTTTCACACCAAGATGTCTAGTTAAAATTCACATGCTAACATCACTATCTTAAATGAGTAATGATTAATATAGAGTCGGTTTCACGACGGGGAGCTAGTCCTTAAATATAAAACATATGTACTGAAAACAGGTTATCAGGAGATTGATTAAAATGACCGCACCCCCAGAAATTTACCAAAATAGGGAAATATACTCTTAAATATTTAATTGGTATTTAACTAATGAATATTCTAATTTATTTTAGCGATCGCTTTTTATAGGCATTTTTAATCGTTTTAATATAGAAACCATACGAAAGAGTTTAAAGAATTTACTGTTTTTCAGTCCTCGAAAAAGATAGCTCAGACCATGAAGAAATTAATTAAACGACCATGCGTTAGCTGTAGTTTTATTTAGCCTATGGAGATCGTCAAGCTTAAATTTAGACAGACATCGCCAAAGGGATTTTTGGTTACTCTTAGCTGTAGCAATCAGCCTTGGGAGATAGAAGGATGTTTGGATTTGATTCCAACTGAGCTAAAAATAGCTTTACAGCAGTGGCAAAATAATTATCGCGCTCTAGACAGTATACGTTCTGATGTTGATGCTAAATCAAATTTTCGAGTAATTCCTAAGTCTGTTCGGGTTAGCTCTTCAACGGAATGCATCAACGCGGTCAAAAATAACCTCAATCTTTGGTTGAATAATACGGATAGTGAATGGCAAACAATTCGCGATGGCTTAATTTCTTTTGCCAATCAGTTTGATGCTGAAGAATTACAGATTATTATTAATAGCCAAAATATCGATCTTTGTCGGCTTCCTTGGCAAGAATGGGATTTGTTGAGGCAATATTATCCTCAAACAGAAGTCGCCATTAGCACCCCAACGGCTAAGGATTTGGCGATTTCATCTACCATCGATCTAGTTTCTAGTAAGAAAGCGAGGATCTTGTTGGTGGTGGGGAAAAGTGATGGCATCAATACTGAATCTGATCTAGCAGTGGTTCAGCAATTGCTGGGTAAAAAAGCCGAAATAGTTTATTTGTTACAGCCTAGTTTAAAAGTATTAGTTTCTGCTTTGTGGGGCGTTGGTGGGTATCATATTTTTATTTTTACCGGACATATTGGCAGTTATGAAGATGGAACTATTGGCTGGATTGGAATCAACAATCAGGAACGTTTAACTATTGAAGAGTTTAAGGATTCCTTTAAGCAAGCTATCAATCAAGGATTACAGCTTGCTATTTTTAATTCCTGTGATGGTTTGGGTTTGGCAGATCGCTTAAGCGAGTTGAATTTGGCGCAAATTATTGTTATGAGCGAACCTGTTCCCGATGAAATTGCCATTGAGTTTTTATCTAACTTTTTTCAAGAGTTTATTAGTGATAATTCTTTGTTTAGTTCGGTTCATAAAGCTCGTAAAAAATTAGAGCATTTTAATGCTCGATACCCTGGAGCATTTTGGTTGCCCACTTTATGTTTAAAACCTGCTCAAAGCTATTTTTGCTGGAGTGATATTCAACCAAGAAATAAATATATTAAAGCTGTTGCCGATCAAAATAATAATCTAGAAGATAGCAAGTCGAGTTTATTTAAAAATATTCTGCAGATACTATTAATTAGTATTACGGCGATCGCAACTTTTATAGCTGGACTTTGTTTAAACTTAATTTTCCCTCAAGTAGACACGAATTTTATTACCCAGCCTGTAGTAAATATTGTCGATAGCTATTTTGATTCCCAACCAAAACTAGATTTACCTTTGGGAACTTGGCAATATAGCGGCAGCACTACATGGCGATCAATTAGTGATTTGATTAATCAACAAATACAGCAAAAATATCCCTACTTTAAATTGATTTATACCTATCATCCTACTTTACCCAATGGTTCTGGTACGGGCATAAAAATGCTGTTGAATGGACAAATTTCTTTTGCTCTTTCTTCTCGCCCAGTAGAAAATGATGAATATGACTCTGCCATTATTCGAGGCAAAATATTAAAACAAGTTCCTATTGCGATCGATGGTGTTGCAGTGGTAGTTAATCCCAAGTTAAATATTGACGGTTTAACTATTAAACAGCTTGAGGCTATCTATCGCGGAAAAATAACTAATTGGGGCGAAATTGGCGGGCAGGATTTGCCAATTGTTCCTTACGCTCGCCCTTTGCAAAGTGGCACTACCGAATTTTTTCGCAATAACATTTTAAAAGATCGTACCTATGGTAAAAATATTGTTTTTGTTGAAGATTCTAATTATGCTATCAAACAGGTAGAAAGCCTACAGGATTTGGGAGGAATTTATTTTGTTTCTGCGTCCGAAATAATCAATAATCCTAATTTAAAAATATTGTCTTTGGCTCGTCGTTCCAGCAGCACATTTATTGGGTTGAATTACACCGCAAATAATAGGTTAAATATAGAAGCTCTACAAACAGGGGAATATCCTTTGGTTCGTCGTCTTTTTATTATTATTGAGATCAATAGCCCGATTGATGAAGAAGTAGGAGAGGCTTATAAAAACTTTTTGTTGAGTAAACAAGGTCAAGAATTGATTAGCAAAGCTGGCTTTATTCCGATACGTTATTACAATAGTTAGAGCAGTTTGTCGTGTGATAATGCTATTTTTTTTATTGCTTGAATTATAATTTCTGGTTCATCTATCCAAACAAAATGACTACTATTATTAGCAGGTATTTCTGTATAGTTTTTGGATAATAAGCCAAGATTACAATGTATCTTGTTTCTTAATTTGTTAATTGTTTTTAAAGGTAATAAAATCATCAAGACAGAAGGTTTAAAATAGCTTTTGGATTTAATACTAATAATTGGCAAGTCACCAAGGTTATCAGCAGCTTTTAATTGACGACCACTTTTATTGAGATCGATCAATTCTCTTGCCATAGTTAACCAGTGATTATGATTGTAAAAAGATCGTTTAACTCTTTGTCTCTGTTTAAAATCGAATTGTTTCAATTCTGGTTTGATCAATTCAAATAAACCAATGGTTCCCATCAATCTAATTAGACCTAAGAGAGAACCAAAAATAGACATAATAAAGCCAGAAGTAAACAAATACTTTACTGCTTTAACCATAACAGGCATATTGAGCATTCCTGCTTCATGTAGTCCATCTGTCAAAATTATTCCTTTGACTTTATCAGGAAATTTATGGGCATAAAGACGCATGTTATAGCTACCAAAAGAATCCCCAACCAATATGTAAGGCGGTTCTATTTTGGCTTTGGTTAAAAGCAAATTTAACTCTTGTACAATAACTTCACTACAGCGAGACTTATTGCTAGATTGACTCCAACCATATCCAGGGCGATCGTATATGCAAACTCGCGTTATTTTGGCTATTTCGTCTATCAGAAAATATCCTTCAATACCACCTAAACTATGGTCTAAAATAACCGTTGCTTTTCCTTCACCTTTGATATATAAATGAACTTTTTTGCCATTAATATCAAATAGCTTTCCTAGTGGGGGTAAGATTTTGTTTTCTCTCAAACTGGCAATTAAATGGAAAATAGCAGTGAATACAAATAACCAATGATGCCAAGAAATATACATATGATTGAAAATACTCAAACTATAAAAACGCCTAGTGTGAATTAGCTTTGTTGAGAGGTTATTAGTTCGTAGCCTTTAGCAACGAACTCTGTTCGTTCCAGAGCGAAGCTCTGGGCGCAGCAAAGCTGTCGCGCCTTTGGCTTTCAAAGCTATTCAATAAGATAATCATTTCTACTTTGATTTACGT
>CAKZYI010000874.1 GCA_937884735.1 uncultured Pleurocapsa sp. | reverse complement strand
CATGGTGGCGATCGCCCTGGCAACAGCCCTCTATGCCCCAGGATTAATTGAAAATGGTGCGCCCATCATTCATTTTCACGGCTATCCCAACCAGGAATGGTTTGGCGACAACGAAGATTGGGCTGGAGTGGAACATCCTTCTGTTCCCTGCGGTACTTATGAATCGGGGGTTTTTAATTTTCTCAGTATTTACAATCTGGCAAATCAAAACCATAGCTCGATTAACCTAGCCAGCCTAATCGAACCCGACCACGGCACCAATATAGTGAGCGCAGATCTGGAATATTTACTAGCCAGATTAAAAACTGGAATCGAACAGGAACAAATCGAACTAGGTGGCAAACACTTTGCTTCTCTTACATAACTGCTTACTGATAACTAATAACTGGTAATTGAAATGACAACCATAGCAGGCAAAACAGTACTTTTGACAGGAGCTTCCAGAGGTCTTGGTAGATTTATTGCCCATGAACTAGCCAAAGAACAAGCAACGATAATAGGGGTTTCCCGTTCTCAAGCAGGACTGGATCGAGTCTGTGGCGAAATTGAGGCTATGGGTGGCAAAGCGGTTGGTATTGCTTTCGATCTCAGCCAGGTAGAGCAACTATCAACATTGGTGGCAGAAATTGAAGCTCGCGTCGGTTCAATTGACATTTTAGTCAATAATGCTGGCAGAGAAATATATCAAGCTTTCCCAGATTACTCTCTTGCCCAGATTCAATCGGTATTTTCAGTTAACTTAATGGCAGCGATGGAGTTAACTCGTTTGTTGTTACCAAAGATGTTACGGCAGGGTAGCGGTCATATTGTTAATATTGCTTCTCTCGCCAGTAAAAAAGGACATCCTTACGACAGCATTTATTCTTCCAGTAAAGCAGGTTTACTGATGTGGGCTAATGCTCTGCGACAAGAGTTGACTAACAGTGGAGTGCAGATTGCTTCTATTTGTCCTGGATATGTTTCTGACTGCGGACTGCTTGCCGATACTGGCGTACCCGCACCGAGTTTAGCAGGCATATCCAAAGCTCAAGATGTAGCTCAAGCCGTAATTAAGGCGATCGCACAAAATCGAGCAGAAATCATAGTCAACGGCGGTTTTATCACAGAAAATCTGACGAAACTATTGTTGGCGATCGAGCAATTTTTCCCACGGTTAGGAGATGTAATTAACCAATGGATTGGCGTAACTAAGCTCAATCAAACGCGAATTAAAAGTAGAAATTATATCTTGCACGAATAATGATCGGTGTTCTTCGTTCTTAGTTTTTTTGTCTTTTACATAGAAACAGCCTTAGTTAATGATTTATGTAAAAAGCTTATTAACAGTAAAAGTCATAAATAGTTGAATTTAGCTAAATTGATGTTCAAAACTAGAAAATTATAGATGTAAATTATATAGGAAACGTAGTTAAATGAAGAAAATATGTTTTGCTATTTACGATATGGGGGCAGGTCATCGCAGTACCGCTAATGCTTTAAAAGAGGTTGTCGCCCAAAATAAATTACCTTGGAAAGTTGAAATAGTTGAAATTTTCCGAGAGATTTTTGCTACTACCAGACCGCAATTCGTTTATAACAATTTTGTCTTGAAAAAAAAGTGGGCTAGATTGATTAACGATCCTCTATCAGTCCCCCTATTTAAACTAGAAATTCGCTTGCGCCATCGAGCCTGGAAAAAACGCCTGCAACAGTATTGGCGCGAGCATAAACCAGATCTGGTGCTTTCTCTGATGCCATTGGTTAATCGAGTACTGTGTGAAAGCCTGCAAGCAGAATTACCAGATGTTCCCTTTGTTACTTCCATTACAGATTTTGCCGATTGCCCGCCTAATTTTTGGCTCGAACCCCAAGAACAATTGCTAATTTGTCCTTCTAAAACGGCAGTTCGACAAGCACAAGCTTTTGGCTATCCAGAGTCAAGAATCTACTCTACTTCTGGGGTAGTAATTCACCCCCGATTTTATCAACCTGCGAACATTGATCTTGCTACGGAAAGGCAAGCTTTGGGACTCCAGCCAGATTTACCCACTGGGTTGGTTATTTTTGGTAGTTACGGTGCGCCAGAAATGCTAGAAATTGCCAAAGATTTAGAAAATTTGACCCAAGAAATTCAACTTATTTTTATCTGTGGGCGCAATGAAAAATTAGCAGCTAAATTGCAAAATCTTCCTAGTCGCTTTCCCAGGTTTATTGAAGGTTTTACTAATAGAGTTCCCTACTACATGGATTTGTGCGATTTCTTTATTGGCAAACCTGGCAGTGTAGGAGTTAGCGAGGCAGTAGCCAGAAAACTGCCAGTAATTACCGAGTGCAACAACATGACTCTAATTCAAGAGCGTCCTAGTGCTAATTGGCTAACAGAAAAACAGTTGGGCATTGTAGTCGATAATTTTCGGCAGATTAACCAAGCTGTTGCCGAACTTACCGCCTCGGAAAACTTTCGTAAGTATCAACATCGCGTCGCTAATTACAACAATCAAGCTGTATTTGAAGTTGTAGATATTTTAGAAAAAATTATTAAAAATTACGATTT
>CAKZYI010000873.1 GCA_937884735.1 uncultured Pleurocapsa sp. | reverse complement strand
CCATCCTTTTGCAGAAGGTTTGAATAACAGCGTGTTTTCATCCCCCCAATTACTAGAAATGCCAATTGCCATAAAATTATCAGCTAATGCTACAGAAGAACCAGCTTTTGAAAGAGGAGTAGCTAGCTTTTCATCGGAATAAATTTCTTCTATTTTTCCTGCTTTATTAATCAATAAAGCTCCACCATTTTTAGTTAAACCACGTGAGCCTACTAAGAGAAAGTCATCACTACCATCAATGACAAAGCCGAAATCAGCAAATTTTTGCTCTGCACTAGGTGGCTCAATTATTGTCTCAATTTGTAAAGTAGTTGGATTAATAACAAAAATTTTACCTATCTTTTGACTAGGCTCTTTTCCTGTTGTACCTCCTATAGCAATATGATTATCAAATGTCGTGAGAGAATATCCTGTAAGCTGAATCGAATTAGGTAATACTATCTTTTTAAGAGAATTTTGATCGTCTTTATCTAATTGCACTGAATAAACAGCTCCATGATATTCATTAGCAAATTTATACTGATCGCTTTTGAGATCATCATCAAAAGTAGTTGTTTTAGGTTGACTGTAAGCACCAATAATCAACTGATTTTGATTTAAAATTAGAGAGTTACCGAAACCATAACCAACACGGTAAATAATTGAGTTTTTGGGCGGATATATTTCTTTAGTTCTCGACCATTTATCTTTTGATTAGTCATAGCTATAAATAGCTACGCGATTCGCATCAGGGTCACCAACAGCAATATAGTTATCATTAATTGCTAAAGCTTTACCAAATTCAGAAGAATCATCAGGTTTTGATTGTAAGCAGGTTAAGGAAGTAGCTGAATAAATTAAATTCCAAGAAAGCTTTCCTAGAACTGGAATAAATGAAAGACATAAAAATAATCCTAATATCTTGATTTTTTTCATCACTATTTTTCAAGTAAAACTATCAACCAAATCAATTATGATATTTTTAGTTAAACAAAATTGCATTTACTAGCCGAGAGAAACCAGCAATACTAATCGAGTCAAAATTAGCAAAAACTTTTGCAAAAGAATTAACTTTGAACCAATAAATTACTTCTATGAATTTAGAAACACAATTAAATTGCGATTTGAATCACTGACAATAATGTTTTAACCAACCTGTATCATTGATAACATTAGGGGGGGGGATAAATGTCAACAGTAAAAAAATATTTAGTAGAGTAAATTATTTTTATAATTGCTGACTGTATTGTAGAACTTACCTAGTAATTAATAAAAATACTATTTTTACTTAAGCCAGCATACGAATAAAGTATAAAAGAGTTGTGCTTGCTATTAATAATTGCTGGATAATACTTAGTTATAACCATGTAGAGAATTTAATATTTATTTTGCTTTTTTCAGTTCAATTAATATTGAAAAATATGAAATGCGATCGCACTTAATTAATAAAATTGCTTGGTAGAGCGATCGCATTAATTAGTTTTGATAGGCAATAATCTTAGTGGTAAATTTCGATGAGATCGATTATCAATTTGCTCACCCTACAGGCGATCGCTTTTTTCATAAGTCAGGAAATAATCAAAAAACAAATAAAGTTTTTTTTCGATTTGGCGATCTTGTTGCATAATTAGAAACGGCACTATATGCAGAGTCGAAAATGACGAAAGTATCTCATTAAACGCTACATATAGTTATGTGACCTACATATTTGAATGAATTCTAATTACTGCAAGCACATGAAACCATCTGTTGTCGGACAAGTAGAACAGACTAGAGATTTAGTTTTGGCTGAATTGAAAGAAAATCAAACCCCTATGAGCCTACAGGAATTAGGATCGAATTTGGGAGTTGAAGCTAAACTGTCTCATCGAACTCTTAAAGAAGCTGCCTGGCAATTGGTTGAAGAAGGCAAAGCTAAGTTTAATTCTACCTGGGATTTGGAGATTTTGTAATAAGACTTACCAGTTTAAATATTTTTTCCCCTACCCGTCTTATTTAGGGGGCGAGTGCCTCAATTCTATGTAATCTTTTTAGTTTGAATAAGAGCTAAAAGCTTTGTTAAGGCGTACCATCAAATTGGAAAGTACGTCTTTTTAATTGTTGATTGCATATGTGGGAAAGACACCAAAGACAACATACTCCTTTTGGAAATAAAGGAGATAAGCCAGGAGATAGTCGCAAGTCATTTCAAGTCGATCGCGATCGCATTTTGTACTCTTCGGCATTTCGGCGGTTAGCCCAAATTACTCAAGTAGTTACCCCTCAAGAAGGACATGTTTTTCATAACCGTCTAACTCATTCGTTGAAAGTAGCCCAGGTAGCTCGTAGACTGGCAGAAAGACTGGTAGCAGAACAACCTGAAATAGCCATAGTGATTGGTGGTGTAGATCCTGATGTAGTAGAATCTGCTGCTCTAGCCCACGATTTGGGACATCCTCCCTTCGGTCACACCGCAGAGGAACAATTAGATGATTGTGCGGTTAAGGCGGGGTTAACGGACGGTTTTGAGGGCAATGCTCAATCGTTTCGTATTCTAACAAGGTTGGCAATTCACCGTATTGATTATTATGGTCTAAATCTTACTAGGGCGACTCTCCGTGCTGTCTTAAAGTATCCTTGGTTGCGATCGCCAGATATTTCTAGCAAGAGACATCGCAAGTATTCTATTTACAGCTTAGACTCTCAGGCTTTGGAATTCGTCAAGCCAAAAGACAAAGATACTCAATCTATTGAAGCCAGTATTATGGATTTTGCGGATGATATTACCTATAGCGTTCACGATCTAGAAGATTTTTATTTAGCTGGCTTAATTCCTCTAGAATTATTAGCAACCGATTGGGATGAATTCGATCGCTTCATAACCGCATGGCTACAAGAGTCGCCTCCCAACCGCGTGGCTAAAGTGGTTAAAGCCAATCCCCATCGATTTCAAAATTTTCTTGATGCTACTTATAATCTCAAGGGGCAATATCGCCCAGGCTCTTTTGAACAGAAAGCTCAAATTAAGCGTATTAGCTCCCAATTAATTCAAACTTATATTCAATCTGTAGAATTGAGTACCGAATATGGCGATCGTGGTTATCTCAAATATAACCGTAATCGGGAAGAAGAGCTTAAATTCTTGCAACGTATTGTGTGGTCGTATGTTATCTCCGATCCTCGTTTAGCTACGCAAAGATACGGACAAAAAAGAATTATTAAAACCTTGTTTGAAATTTATTTAGAAGCAATTCGCGATCGCGATCTCAGCTTTATTCCTGCTCGTTTTGTCAAAGAATTTTTAGAAATTGAAGAAAATGCTGACAACAAAACCGAGATAAATTTAGAGAAAACTAGGATGGCGGTAGATATTATTGCGGGGTTGAGCGAGACGGAAGCAGTAGTGCAGTATCGTCGTTTAATTGGTGTCAGTCAAGGATCTTTTTTTGATAATTGGAACTGAAATAACCTATAGCCACACCGCTTCGCGCTTCCGCGTAGCGGTGTGGTTATAGGTTATAAAGAAAACACAAGGGGTTGCTCATGTTGGCTGCGAAACCCAAGATATTGCGATCGCGGTGTTCGTAGAGTAATTTTCCTTCTGCGCCAAACAAAAAAGTTCCTCCCCGTTGAGTTAGATAACTTGAGTCGGGGACATATGTATCCCAGTTACTCAATACCTCAGTCATGTTGCGGAGTCTGAGGGTAGCTAGTTCAAATGGACGTTGAAAGTTTTCTCCTCCCGCTAGCTTAAAAAAAGAACCTTTAATTGCAGGTAAGGGAGTCTCTTTTACTACTTCATCATTAGGAATTAGCTGGGGCGCATTGCGATCGCCTTTATAGCCACGAAATACCTCAGATAGTGTCCCTGGACTTCCAATACCCGCACACATCAACATCAGATTGATAAAAGCACTGTTTTTTGCTGATAACAAAGGAAATTTGAGAGTTAAACCCTGATAAAGACCCAATTGACGATGAATTTCGGCAGTAGGATCGACATATAACGACTCCGAGGGGAAGCCCGTATATTCACAAAATTTGATACCAGAACTGCGATCGCCAATACCAATTGCTTTTACAATAATTCTTTTTGCTGCAAGTTTTGCCGATTCTCGTTTGAGCCACCAAGCATACTCTAGATTATCAAAGTCACCCAACTGCGACCAAAGTAAGACTAATGTTTTCTCAGATTCATTATTTAATATGGTTTTGAACTCACCATCTGCAACACATTCCCGTTGAGCTTGATTGAGTATAGAATATATGTTCATAAATTGAAAATTTAAATATTAATTTCATAAATCTTTTTTTATATCCTACAGCTTTAACTTTTTCTATGCTTCTGGCAATCTCCTGATTATCAACCAGAAGGTGGCGGTAATGGTATTGCTTTCTATGTCAATCCATCAGATATTTAGTCAATAAATTTATCACTTTATTTTTTGGATGATTACTAGTAGCTAGAGACTGTCTGCTTTAGCTACTAGTAGTCTTTTTTTTAGGTTTCATATTCTAAATCAATGACCTTGTTTTTTTGCTTCATATCTTATTTGCGATCTATATCAAGCAAAAACTTGGTGTGATTATCAAAAACTAAATTCTTGGTATAGCTAACACCACGATAGGTATAGTAGTGAATCGGTTTGACCTGGATAACTTTGTTACTTTTTTTAGTATCTTCAGTCAAATATTTTTCTAGAGAGACAATATTGTCAATTAGATCTGTTTTGACTTCTTGTTTTGGAGCTTTGTAGTTGATGCCTCTATAAGTTAGTTTCATAGTCATTTTCTGGTAATCGATAATTGGATAAATTGTTAATTACCATTTCATATGTATGACTATGGAAAAAATTGCAGTTATTAGATTATTAAATCAAATTATTTACTTTAGTAATCGACCAAGGAAGTTTTCTGCCTGCAAACATAGGAACTACTTCTCCATACATTTCAGGTACTTTATAGGGTGTTGATTCTAAAGTTATTGATTTTTGCGGTGGGGTAACACCATATATTTTTTGAGCATTATCCGAAACGAATGCTTGCAGATTATCTAGGGCATTATGTTGTTCAAACAAATCTACCAAAGCCTGGAGTGCAATGGGTGCAGTAAATATTCCTGCAGCGCAACCACAAGCTTCTTTTTTATCAATAGGATGGGGTGCAGAGTCACTACCAAACATTAGTTTAGGATGGGCTTGAACCGCAGCATTTAATAGAGCTGCTCGATCTTCAGGACGTTTAGCAATAGGTTTACAAAATAAATGTGGTCTGAGTAATCCACCTGCCAGATCGTCTAAAGTGATAATCAGATGATGCAAAGTAAACGTAGAATAAAGATTGTCATGTTTATCCAGCAAAGCTACAGCCTCAGCAGTAGTAATGTGTTCCATGATAATTTTTAACCTAGGAAACTTATCTGCTAGATATTCAAAAATAGGTAGAAATAATCTTTCTCGATCTAAAACAAAGCCGTGAGTTTCTCCATGTACCAAAAGGGGAATTCCCAACTCTTCCATGTACTTCATCGTAGCTTCTGTTTTGTTGATTGCGGCTACACCATTTTCACTATTGGTAGTCACTCCAGCAGGATATAGTTTGATTCCTAAAATATGGGGTTTAAACTGTTCTAGCTCTTGATAACTATACTGTTTAAAAAACAGGGTCATATATGGTTCAAAAAGATCTTCCCCCACAATAGATTTGATTTCTGCCAAATATCCTGTCAAACGCTCAAAATTATTAACCGCAGGAACTAAATTGGGCATAATTACCCCTCCTGCAAAAGAATAAGAACTCAAAGGAATAACTGTTTGCGCCATTGCACCCTCGCGAAAGTGAAGGTGCATATCTAAAGGCGAATTGATAACTACCTGTCTGACTGAATCAACCATTTTTGACTAGGAATATAAAGATAGGGGATAGATTTAGATTAAATTGAACTAGATTATCCAAGCAATAGCTAGAATTGAAGAAAGGTCATCGATTACTGTAAAACATGCCAGCTCAAGTAGTTACTATCTTATCTGCTGAAGAGATCCGCCGTACCATCAACCGTCTGGCTTCTCAAATTGTAGAAACATCTGGAGATTTATCTAATATAGTATTGTTGGGTATCCACACTAAAGGCGTTCCCCTGGCTCATTTATTGGCAAAACAAATCGAAATACTAGAAGAGACTACCATTGCTGTTGGCGCGATCGATGTTACCTTTTATCGTGATGACCTCGATCAGATTCGGACTCGAATTCCCGCTAAAACTAAAATTCCTCTGGATCTTACAGGAAAGACCGTAGTTTTGGTAGATGATGTTATTTATAAGGGTCGTACCATTCGCGCTGCACTTAACGCCGTTACTGAATATGGCAGACCCCAATTAATTAGATTAGCTGTGTTGGTGGATAGAGGACATCGGGAGTTACCAATTCATCCCGACTTTACTGGTAAAAAGTTACCTACAGCTTCAGAAGAAAAAGTAAAAGTGTATTTTAATGAGATTGATAGCAGAGATGCTGTGGAGTTGATCAAGCATTTAGCTGAATGATTTTGAATTGTAATATTTTTTTGGGTTATATTTGTGTTACATAACTATTATTGTGTCTAAGTTATTATCATGACTTATAGCCTGAGAATTGCTGATTTGCCTCCTAATGAACGTCCTCGTGAAAGATTGATGGCGATGGGAGCAAAAAATCTTTCTGAGGCTGAATTACTAGCTATTTTACTTGGTACAGGACAAAGTAGGGGCAATTTATCAGCGATTGGATTAGCCCAGCATATCCTACAGGAATTAGGCACATATAGACGCGCCCCTCTAGATGTTTTGCGGGAAGTTCATCCCCGCGAATTGATGAAGATTCCTGGTATTGGACCTGCTAAAGCAGCTACTATTATTGCAGCGGTGGAATTGGGGAAGCGCACCTTTAAATTTAGACCGAACGAAAGGGTTGCCGTAGACAGTCCCACATCCGCTGCCGCAGTCTTGAGTAACGATCTGATGTGGCAAAGTCAAGAACGTTTTGCTGTATTGATGCTGGATGTAAAAAACTGTTTGCTAGCCACTAAAATTCTAACTATAGGGACAGCCACAGAAACCTTAATTCATCCCCGCGAAATCTTCCGCGAGACTGTCAAACAAGGGGCAACTAAGCTGATTATTGCTCACAATCATCCGTCAGGAAATCTTGAACCCTCTCCTGAAGATATTTATTTAACAGAACAGTTATTACAGGGTTCGCAATATTTAGATATTCCCTTGCTAGATCATTTAATTTTGGGCAACGGAAATTATCAAAGCTTAAGACAGGGAACAGATCTCTGGCAGCGTTTTCCCCAGGGGGAATAACGGATGTTCTATTCAGGGAGTGCGATCGCAAAAATTGCCCCTTGAGGATGATTATTTTCAATATAGATTTTTCCTTGATGAGCTTCGATTACCATTTTGCAAAAGCTTAAGCCTAAGCCAATTTGGGACACACCGCTAACATGCTTGCCTGTGTTATAAGGTTCAAAAACTTGTTGGTGTAATTCTGGTGGAATGCCAATTCCCCGATCAATAATTTTGATTTGGACTTGAGGAGCATTGTGTCGATCTAATTTTTGTGTTTTTATATAGCGAAGCTCAATTGTAATATTACTATTGACAGGGGAAAACTTTAAAGCGTTAGAAAGTAAATTTTCGATCGCTCTTTGAAATAGATTGACATCGACTGATATTTTTTTACTATTATCAGGCATATCTTTGATGAGTTTGATTTCCTTCGCTGTGGCAGCAATTTCAAATTTTGTGGCAATAGCTGTAATTAATTCTTGAATATCTACCTCAGTTTTGTGTAGAGTCAAACAGTCGGCATCCATTTTTGCCACTAGTAATAAGTCATTAAGCAGAGAATCTAGACGTTGCGCCGTAGAGTTTATTGTTTTTAACGTCTCTAGGTTTTTTCCCTCCAAGCATTTTCTCCGTTCTAAAGAGCTACTGGCGAGGGTAATAATAGAAAGAGGGTTTTTGAGATCGTGAACAATTGCCTTCGAGAGATTTTCCCTCATCTGATTGAATCTTCTGATTTTGATTTGAGTTTCTACCCTAGCTAACACTTCAGGGACTTGAAAAGGCTTGGTAATATAGTCTACTCCCCCGACTTCAAAAGCTTGAACTTTGTCCATTACTTTATCCGAAGCACTAAGAAAGATTATGGATATCTGCTTGGTTT
>CAKZYI010000872.1 GCA_937884735.1 uncultured Pleurocapsa sp. | reverse complement strand
ATATACCCACCAGTCATTGGTAGAATTAGAGTTGTTGTTTGTATCGCGATCTATTCCTTGAATCACAGCATATGCACCAAGACAAAAGCTAGTAGCAATACTAAGGGGCGTTAGACGAGGCGTTGTGCTTTCAATGGCAACGCTAGCGGCAATAATCTTGAGAATACTACTAATTGCCCAATGTATGTGAGCGACTAAAATAACCCTTGATATACTGAGATTGAAGATTTTGTTGTGTAGACGCTGGCGATACCACCATGCACCTAGACGAAAGCAAAAAGCGATCGCAGCGGCTACTAAAGCTAGGATAGTCAAACCATCGGCGGCACTACCTCCTGATGACTGCTGCATCTTGTATATAACTATTTCATAGACACCAACAGAGATCCCGATAAATCCTAGGTAGTTTGTTAGGCGGTTGATTTGAGAATCTTTTTGTGGGGTATTAATTAAGATAAAGGCTGCACCTAGAGTTATTAAGCCTGTGTAGGTATTGTAAAGTGACAGTCGCCAAACTATTCCTAAAGCAGCATAGATTAGGGGAATGTAAGCCAGGTTTAATTTTGCCCAAGGTGAATTTTGGGGTATCTGCTGCATTATTACCCAAGCAAATAATCCCAGAATAATATTGGTAATGGCAAAGCTGAGATCTCTACCTCCCAAAAATGCGACTATTCCGATAGCTAATAACTCTATCAACCATGCAAGACTACATAAAACCCAGTTATTTTCTTGATTTCGATAACGCCAAATAACCGCACCAAAAATCAAGACTGTTGTTGTAATATATTGCAGGTAATTATTAAAGTTGGTGATGTTTGCATACGCCAAACTCAATATAGCTATACATATTGTACCTAAAGCGATCGCCCAATAATCTGTTGCCTGGATGTATTTATGAATTAACTTATAGTTTTTATTTTCTACTCCTACTCCCAAGATGCCAAAAGCAGTACGTTGAGAGATATAGCTAAATTTGGGAGTTTCTAGCATCTGCTTTAAATATAGGCGGAATTGACACAAGCCCAAGATGAGTAATGCACCTACTATTAACCAATTTGCATCCCTAACAAAAGTATCCAATAAAGCGATCAACAAGCTCAAGCCAAAACCAAGATGAATCGCCGCAATCCAAGTAAGACGAAGATAGAAGGCGTTGATATACATTATTCCAATAGCTACGCTCAAGCCAATTAACCTAGTTATGGGTTGTCCAAAGGTTAAAATTTGAGCAATTATCAATGCTATGGAGCTAAGAGTTGTAGCTGTACGTTTTTGGTAGATGCTGTGGGTATTTTTAGCCACCCAGGTTAACATCCCAGGAGTAACAAACCAGACTAAACCCAAAGCAAACGCCGTAGATACAGAATAATAGTTATTGCTAAGATAAGACGCAAAGCAAATATAGCTAGCCGCAGCTAATAATAAACCTATATACCAACAGCTTTTGAGCAGAATAGATTGAAAATTCTGCTTATATTTATATTTACCAGTTTGGAGACTGTAGATTAACCATTCCCCAGTCATTAAAATAACTAGAATGCTACCCCACATTGGCTGATTTAGATTGGGTGCAATAAAATCAATGGCATTAACAACGGCAGTCAAACCCAATAGGTGAGTTGATTGAACTAAGATTACTCTTACTGGTAGGCGAATCGAGGCGACGTAACCTAATGTCATTGTAGAAAATAAAAGATTGAGCGATCGCCATGTGGGATTTGATAAGCTTAAATAAGTTAAGCCTATACCCAGCAATAAAGTTAAAGTTTCAGTATATTGAGCTAGTTCTAATTTTTTTTGGCGATACAGCCAAGAAGCAATAACTACAAATAAAACAACATAGGGAAAAAGGGTTACGCCAAATACTGATTCTGGCAGACGTTCTGTTTTACTAATATTAACTGCTAGATTTAAAGCATTACTACGCAAATTATTAGGAATTAATTCTTTGGCAACAAAGACAGTTTGTAATCCAATAATAAAGATGGCAGTCAAGTCTCTTTTGCGCCAATAGAGAGTAAGTCTTTGACTAAACAAGTGGATTGCTAGGGTGCTTATGGCGATAGTTTGCCAGAAAAATAATGGTGATTTAAATATTCCCCCTAACAGAGATATTGACCACATAAAAACAAAAATAACAATACTAATTACCTGTAAGACTTTACTCAAAAAAGCGTTAGTTAATTTTTCTACATCCGATTGTTTATCTGCTGACTGATATTGTGCCTGTCTTTCTTTGGTTAAATAGATTGAGGCTAAAATCCAACCAAAAAGTGCGATCGCGCTGGCACAATCTAGCATTAAAAACTCTTTGCTTAAGATAATTCTAATTAAAATTAAAAACCAAGCAGATAATAAAAATAATAAATTAAATACAGGATATTTCTTTTTAGGTAATAAAAATAGATAATGAATAAAACTAATCGTTATAATTCCACCATATACTGCTAATAAAGGTGAAGGTATAAACTGCCAGATTAAATGTAAATAACTAAGAAATAAAAATAATGATGCAAAAAGCTTATTGTTATATTTCAAACTTAGCTTAGATTGTCTATATACAATAGCCGTTAAAATCACCAAAGAAACTATTAAAGTAATCCATTCCAAGATCGAATTACCCAAGCTGAAGTGATCAATTGCCCAGCAATTTATTGGTACTAATAATATTGCGATCGCATTTAGTGTTTGAGAAGTGAGCTTAAGATTATCTTGTTTGCTAGACCAAAAACCAATTCCCCAAAATCCTAAAGTATAAACCAGTAAAATTAAATACTGTCCAAATTTAGGAAAATTATTCCATTGACTAGCCGCTAACACTCCCGAAGAAACAACTACTAAAAATATTCCTAAAAATAACAGCCAACGAATGCTTAATTCATCCAAAAATCCTTGCCATATAAGACTCACAACACTAGGTTGGGATGCAACTTTAACTAATTCTTGTTCTTTAGCAACATTTTCCTGCGTCAGTTTTGTTTTCTCTACAACAACTGATTCCACTTCAGGTAAGGCACAGCTTAGATTTTGACGACATATTTTCAGAATTTGAACTTGACTTATTAAGCCCAAATTTAACCATTTATCCAAGCCATTTAACAGCTCAGGATGGCTAGCTTTAACGTAGATCTCTAGACTCAGCCAAGAATCTATATTTTCAGGCTGAGAATCGAGATTATATTGATTATTGCCTTCTAGGGACATAAGAAAACCAAAAAATTAGCTTACGCCCTATTTATATCCTGGTTTACTCTTTGTTGAACACCAAATGTTTAGTTTGTTATTGTAGGTAGTTACACCTAAAAAACCCATAATAAAAAATTTAGATAAATTACAGCGTTTCTGACATATACAAATACAGTCTGATGCTCTAGTTTTGGCTAATAGCTGATTGAGACATGCATCACAAATCCACAATTTTTTGAATCAACTGAGAAATATATTCAGCCTGATTCATAATCATAAAATGCCCGCCTTTTTCAACACTAAAATCTTCGCGAACAAACTTGTAAGGAAAAATGCGATCGCTACACCCGTGAATATGATAAATATTATTAGGAATTAGTTCATTTCTCCAAACGACAACTTGGTGAATTGCCCATTTCATAAACTTAGCATTAGTATCTGACAAAATTGCTTTAAATAGCTTCCGCTCGGCTAAAGTTTCTAAACTAAAAAACCAGCTTGCTAACAATTGACCAAACCAAAGCATAATCTTGGCAGGTAGTAGAAGATGAATTGGCAACCAACGGAATATTTGAAAGTAAAAAGGTACTTCCTGTTGATTCTTGGTGCTAGAAATTAAAATAACTTTTTTTGTATCGATTTGCTTGGCTATTTCCACAGCAATAATGCCGCCAAAAGATAAACCAACTAAAATTGGGCAGTCTGATTTTATTTGCTCCGTCAAACGTTTGGCATAATCAGTAATGCTTTCCTTCATTTCTGGCTCAACCCAGCGAATGTGAACGGGCTGATAACCTTCTAGCTTTAACCTCTGGAAAACACGCTCGTCTGCACCCAAACCACTAACACAATATATATCTTTGAGGGAATTTTCTAATTTTTTCTTAGCTGATACAATGCGATCGCTATCTAAATTAGCTGACTCTTTATCTAAATATGACATCTTAATATAGATATTTTAAAGCTTAAATGCAATAGTTATAAATATAGTGCCTGAATTATTTTTTTGCTGTTTGATAAATTACTTCTTATAAGTAGATTTAGAGCATTAAAGCTAATTTCAAGCTGTTATCTCAATCCGATAAAAATGAGTTTGTTAGACATCAGTCAAAAGAAAGATTTTGAGATTCCTCACGACGGTTATCATTGGAATCAAATTACTACTAATTATTTTGAAGGCTGGTATTTTCGCCTCACTTTGCCAGAAATAAGGCAAACCTTTGCTTTTATGTATTCTATCCAAGATCCTTTGGGCGAACAGATCAACAGCGGTGGTGCAGTACAAATTCTAGGTATTGATGAAGTCTATCTTTGTCGTACCATCAATAATGTAGATAAATTTTTCGCTAGCAAAAAGCGTCTTTGTTTTGGACACTGGAGCACAACAGATTTAGCAATAAAACCTAAATTGTTATCTTCTAAAAAATTTAATCAATACATCACCGAAGGATATCAAGCTACAGCATACCTTAATCAAGGAAGCATTTACGATCCTGTTAGAGATGAATATTGTCGCTGGGAATATCAAATAGAGCCTATTTATGGCTGTGGCAACTCAAAACAACCGCAGCAATCAACCGCAGGTTTTTTATCTTACCTACCCATATTTGAACCAGGATGGCAAATAACCCTGGCTCATGGTTTAGCTACAGGGTGGATAGAATGGCAAGGAAAACTATATCAGTTTGATAACGCACCAGTCTATAGCGAGAAAAATTGGGGAGGCTCTTTTCCACAAAAATGGTTTTGGCTCAACTGTAATAGTTTTCAGCACCAACCAGACTTGGCATTGACTGCGGGGGGAGGTATTAGACAAGTACTATGGTGGGAAGAAGAGGTTGCTCTAGTTGGCATACATTACCAAGGGAAATTTTATGAATTTGCTCCCTGGAATTCTCAAGTCACGTGGCGCATCAAGCCTTGGGGAAACTGGCAAATACAAGCTGTATCTTCAGAGCTGGAAGTATTTTTAACAGGTACAACAGATTTACCTGGTACCTACGTGCGTACTCCTACTGCTGAGGGATTGGTGTTCAACTGTAGAGACACTACCAAAGGAAAATTAGACTTAGAGTTAAGAGACAGCTGTGGCAATATTCTGATTGAAGCTAAAAGTGATTTGGCTGGTTTAGAAGTAGGTGGAGCACTCTGGGATAACGTCTGGCAAGTTTGATTTGTTTTTTAGAAGCTATCAATTTATTGGTCATGCAAATCGCTGTAAATTTTTATGTCTTGGTTTAAAAAAACTTTTGCTATCTTGGCTAGTTTATTTGTAGTAGTTGTTATTGTCGGTTTAGTCTTGCCCAGTCAAGTTCATGTAGAACGAAAAATTACAATCAATTCTCGGCCACAAAAAATCTATCCTTTAATTGCCAATTTCAAACAGTGGCATAGATGGTCTCCTTGGGCAAAAATCGACCCTGATGCTAATTTTAAGATTGTCGGTCGCGGAGTCAAACAAAAAATGTTTTGGTCTAGCGACGATCCTCGTGTCGGAAAAGGTTCGCAGGAATTTATTCTGGTAAATAAACCGACTCAAATTAAGACTCATCTGGATTTTGGCAAGCAAGGAATAGCTGATGCTAGCTTCAATCTAACCGCAGAGGGTGATGCAACACAGGTTACTTGGTCTTTGGATACAGATATGCGTGCTGGAGTTCCGATCTACATGAAACCTTTTGGTGCTTATCTGGGGTTTTTAATGGACTCTATGGTTGGCAAAGACTACGAACAAGGATTGAACAACTTACAAAAATTAGTCCAGAATTAATTAGTTTATCTCCTCAAAGCTATTTGTAAAAAAAAGCTGATAGTTGAGGAGACTGACAAGATTAATCTATCAAGACGCAGCAGTAGTAGAATACTGCTCGTAAAGGCGTTTTTGTGACTCTTCTAAAGATACATCTTCAACATGAGTGGCAACAGACCATTCATAGCCAAAAGGATCTACCAATTTAGCCATGCGGTCACCCCAAAACATATCTAAGGGTGCTTGCTTGACTGTCGCCCCAGCCGAGGTAGCTTGGGAGGTAAAATTATCCACATCTTCTACATAAAGAAAGATACTCACGGGCGAACCACCATAATGTTCGGGAGCATGAAATCCCATACTGGAGTTAGCATTACTAAGCATGCTAATCGAA
>CAKZYI010000871.1 GCA_937884735.1 uncultured Pleurocapsa sp. | reverse complement strand
GGAAGATCGATAAAGACTTTTTTGTCTGGCTCAACTCCTTCAAGAATCTGAGTTTTATTTCCGAGATAAAGCCCCACCTTAACTGGCGTAAATTCTGGTTTATTTTTAGCGTCAGGTACCATCACTCCCTGTTCTCCATTTTGGGTAAAAATTGCCACGGTTGGCACAACTAAGCTATCTGTTAATTGTTCGCCAATAAAAGTTACATCAACGTTCATTTTGGATCGAAGAGTATCTTGACCAGTAAGCAATTTAACTCGTACTTCAAAAGAAGTGACATTCTCTTCAATTATCGCTTCAGGAGCAATCCGTTTGATTTCTCCTACAAATTCTCTATCTGGGTAAGCATCGGCAACAATAGTCGCTTTCTGCCCTGGCTGCAACTGACCAATATCTAATTCTGCTACTTTAGCAATTACTTCTAGTCCCTGAGCCAAAGCTAAAATAGAAGTTGCGGATGCGGATGCGGTACTAGAGCCTGAAGTACTAGGAGCAACAAAAGCTCCTTCTACAGCATATCTTTGAGTGATGATGCCATCAAAAGGAGCTTTGACAATACTGTCATTGTATTGAATTTCAGATTGTTTTACGGACACTTCCACTTGCTCCAAAGAAGCTTCTAAAGCTGCAATTTCATCGGGTGCAGTAGTTTGTCTTTGTTCTAGGTTAATACTAGCTTCCCTTATTTCTGCTTTGACTTGTTCTACTTCCGAACCACCTGTACTTTTTAATTGTTCGAGTCTTTGACGCAATTCGTCGATACTAGACCGGGCATTTTGATAATCATTGCTGATTTCGTCAAAAGCATCTTGAGTGATTGCACCTTGTTTCAAAAGATACTCGTTACGTATTAAACGCTCCTCTACTAATTGGAGGCGAGATTGAGCAGCATTGATCTGAGATTGGGTTTGTTCGATATCTTTGGGAATTCTATTCTGAACCTGATTTAATCTGGCTTCGGCTTGTCTCAACCTAGCTTGTGCTTGAGCTATTTCAGCGTTTATCTTGGCTTTGCTTTCGGCAAAACTAGCGCGATTTTGCTTTAATTCAGCTTTTCTGCGAGAAATTTGGTTGGCAAGTTCCCTATTTTCCATTATGGCAAGAGTTTGTCCTGCGGCAACTTGATCGCCTTGCTCTACTAAAAGTTTTACTAAACGGGCAGGTTCTTTTGGGCTAACATTGACACTTTTGATTGGTTCAATTCTGCCACTGGCAGCAATTTCTACGTTTAAGTCTTCTTTTTTGACTTCTACAGTTAAACTGTTTAAATCAATTTTACTGCTAGAGCCTTTGAGGACACCATAGCTGGTAAAACCAATTAGAGCTAAACATAGAGATATAAATCCTGCAACAATAGCAGGATAGTGTTTGGACTTGTGATTGATAGTTGATTTCATGAATTGAATAGTCTTGTTACAGTTATTTGAAAGCTTTTAGAATTGGGTTTAGAGCTTTCAGTGATATTTGAGAGATAATATTTATGCGAGCATTACATGGGGCGACGGTCATACAAGCTTTTGAGCAAGTCTCAAAAATAGTTTAATTAATCGTTAAAATTAAGATATATAACTAATTACTGAATTTATAATTATTTATCTATAACTTTATGTTAACTTTATAAATTGGCAAAAAACAAAATTGGTTACCAAAACTAGGTATATCTTCAATCTTTGACAAGAAAAATGTAGCGAAAGTTTGCCGTTAAGCAAGACAATGAAGTAACTTGTGAATATCAATCAACTTAAAATCTAAAACAGTACTGTGCCTAAACTTAACTGGTTAATTTCTTTAGTAGCTTGCGCTGGCATTTCTAGCATATCTTTGCCAGTTAGGGGACAAGCTGTACTACCATACGTACCCAAACTTGATTCGGAAAAGCTAGAGTCCCAAGGTTTGCAATTACTCCAAGATGCTGTTCAGCTAATTCGGTTTCAACAATACGACCTTGCACTGCCGAGGGCAGAATTGGCTACTCAGCTAGCCCCCAACAACTACGAAGTATGGTTTATTCTGGTCAACCTTTATGTCCAGCAAGAAGAATTAGAGCAAGGAGTCAGTGTTTTAGAAAAAGCTGAGTCTCTTTCGCCAGAACAAGAAGGGATTTTATTTAGTTTAGGAAATGCTTATTTTCAGCAGGGTGAGTACGAAGCAGCCAGAGACAAATTGGAAAAAGGTTTGGAAATAGAAGCTAATTCTCCTGAAGCACTCTTTGATTTGGGTAATACATACCTCAAGTTGTCTAAACTAGATGATGCAATCGACTCCTATGAAGAAGCTTATGCCAAAGATGCAACATTTTGGCCAGCATTAAATAATGTAGGACTGGTAGAATACGAGCAAAACGATCGCTATGAAGCAATCGCGAAATGGGAATCTGTTATCGAAGTAGCTCCAGAACAAGCAGAACCTCAAATAGCATTAGCAGTAGCTTTATTTACAGAAGGAAAAAAAGAAAAAGCGATCAATTTAGGAAAAGCCGCGCTAGAACTAGATAGCCGTTACGCAGATATTCAATTCCTAAAAGACAACCTTTGGGGAGAACAATTAATTGAAGATACTATAGTATTTTTGAGCAATCCTCAAATACAAGAAATTGTCTCTACTTATGACAATACAACTTCAGAAGAAGAAGTTATACCAACTCCTTAAGCCCTAACAAGTAAATTAATGCGATCGCATTTTATAAGAGCTAATAGCCGATAGCTGTTAGCTCTTAAATCTTTCAAAAATATAATTATCTCGGTTTGAAAGCCACACTATTCAAATAAACTAAAACTAGGAATAGGCAAGATTCCTTTTTTTTTCATCAAAACAATAGACGAGCGTGGAAAAACTTTATAGCTGTTTTCATAAATTCTTTCTGCATCTTTCAACTCGATAAAATCATTAGGTGCAGCTAAAGAAGTATCTACAATTCGATGCCATTGACTTTCCAATTCCAGGGGAGGTAATTGGAATTTGAGCGGTTTCCAATAGGCATTAAACACAACATATAAATGCTCTTCGACCGCAGGATAGGATAGAGAAAAAGCGAGGGAGTGAGAGTTCCCCTTCCAATCAGGCTTGTATAGCTTTGTACCATGCCAAGTAAGATGAGGCTGATGACTTTTACGGCTAACTTTGAGAAATTTCTCTTGTGAAAAAATTTCTAACCCTTGATTAAAACGAATTAGTTGTTTGACAAAGCGCAATAAATCCTGGTTTTTGTTAACTAAGTCCCAATCAAACCAGCCGAGTTCATTGTCCTGACAGTAAGCATTATTATTGCCGTTTTGAGTGTGCCTAATTTCGTCTCCCATCAACAACATAGGTGTCCCTTGGGAAAGAAACAAAACCGTGAG
The DNA here is from genome assembly GCA_937884735.1 of uncultured Pleurocapsa sp. Classification (GTDB taxonomy): domain Bacteria; phylum Cyanobacteriota; class Cyanobacteriia; order Cyanobacteriales; family Xenococcaceae; genus Waterburya. The sequence goes on along the minus strand of CAKZYI010000871.1, from coordinate 1,478 downwards.
GAAGTTTTTGATCTGTCGAAGTCGTAATTTTTCAATTTCAGGATTGCGGGTTTTTCCTTCTACCCCACAATTCCAGCTAAAGTTATGATTTCCTCCGTCGCGATTGTCTTCTCCGTTAGCAATATTGTGCTTATCGTTATAAGAAACCAAATCATTGAGGGTAAAACCATCGTGACAGGTAATAAAATTAACGCTGCGATTAATATCTGTATCTAGTCGAGAATAAATATCTGGACTAGCCAAAATCCTGGCGGCAAAAGTATCTACCATGCCAGGATCGCTTTTAATAAACTGACGCACATCATCCCGAAATGGGCCATTCCACTCAGAAAACCAGTCAGCTAATTCTACAAATTGACCCACGCCATATAATCCCGCCGCATCCCAAGCTTCGGCAATTAATTTTGTTCCTGCTAGCATAGGATCGGATTCAATAATGGAAATAACGTCCATCATTCCTGTCTCGGGCTTAATTGGCTTGCCAAAGGTATTGCGGGATAAAATAGTTGCTAAGTCAAAACGGAAACCATCAACGTGCATCTCAGATACCCAATAGCGCAAGGAATCTAAAATTAAACGGCTAACCACAGGATGATTGCCTTTTAAGGTATTGCCACAACCGCTGTAGTTGCTATAGTACTGTTGATCTTTTTCTAAGATATAGTAAGTTTTATTATCTAAACCTCTAAAAGAAAGAGTTGGTCCTTGTTCGTTGCCTTCTGCGGTATGGTTGAATACCACATCTAAGATTACCTCAATCCCAGCTGCATGGAGAGCTTTGACCATATCTCGAAACTCATCAACCGCCCCTAGACTATCCCTTCTTGAGCTATAGCCCTTGTGGGGAGTGAAAAAGTTAATCGTGCTGTAGCCCCAATAATTTTTTAACCCAGGGCGTACATCTTGAGGATCAAATTGATGGACGGGAAGCAATTCTACCGCAGTAATACCCAATTCTTTTAAATAAGGAATTTTCTCAACTAAACCAGCATAAGTTCCTCTTTTAGACTCAGATACTCCAGAATTAGGATTGCGGGTAAAACCGCCTACGTGCATCTCATAAATTACACTTCTAGCATAGGGAATGCGGGGATGGCGATCGCCCTCCCAATCATATAAACTAGAATCTAGTACCACACCCTTGAGTGCGGTGGCAGAATTATCACCTGGTTGGGATGCAGCAGTGCGATCGTAAACTTCTTCTCCTACAATTGCCCGCGCATAGGGATCTAAAAGCACTTTAGTGTTATCAAAACGCTGTCCTTGTTTGGGTGCAAATTTTCCGTTTGCTCGGTAGGCGTAGATTTGTCCTGGTTTTAATCCTGGGACAAAGACGTGCCAGTAATAAAAAGTTTTGTTTATTTTAGGATCGAGCCTGATTATTTCAGTAGGCTGTTTTGCATCAGGACTATTGAATAACAATAGTCTAATAGCCCTGGCATTCTCCGAAAAAACACAGAAATTAACTCCAGTAGGAT
>CAKZYI010000870.1 GCA_937884735.1 uncultured Pleurocapsa sp. | reverse complement strand
GTGGAAAAAAGCCAGTTTAAAAGTTCTCTTATAGTAGGCATTTGAGCTTCCACGCTAACTCACGTTATTTAAATATCAAATCAGTGAAAATTCATTCATAATTATTAGTTGTTTATCCTTTCAAACACAACTTAGATTAGCTCTATTATATAAACTCAGAGAATACAGCTAAGTGATTTCCTGTAAGCATTATTTCACTTAAGCAAAATTCCATAGTTAAAAAAGAAATAAAAAGCCAGCTAATTCTCGGATGTCATTTAATGAGTCCGAGAATATTCTGTTAAATAGATAACAAGTAATCTAAAACACCTTTTGTAGTGACTAATATCACTTTGTTTATCTATAAAAAATTGTCTTTATTTTTAATTCTTCTTAATCACTATATTTACTTTCTTGATCGCTATTTTCACTTACCTATAGCCAATCTCTAAACTATCTCTAAATTCTATGAAAGCTAATCAACAAATTATTTATAATGACTCTCAAGTTGCCGACTATCAACTTTTAGCCAATGGAATTTTACCAGAAACAGAAGTAGTTATTTTAAAAAGCGATCGCAATGGCATTTCTCAAATTACAGAAATTCTCAGCCAGAAAAACAATTTTACCTCGATACATATAGTTTCTCACGGTTCGCCAGGCTGTTTATATCTGGGCAACACCCAACTAAATCTCAATACAATAAATCAATATAAAGAGGAATTGCGATCGTGGTTCTCCTCATCCTTCATACATGCGGCGTGGCAAAGCGCCTTTGTTCATCCCTTATCCCTTTTAATATACGGTTGCAACGTAGCTGCTGGCAATGCTGGAGAAGAATTTATTACCAAGCTGCACGAGATTACTGATGTAGAAATTGCTGCTTCCACTACTCCTATTGGTAGTAAAAACCTAGGAGGGAATTGGGACTTAGACCTAACTACTAATTACTATCGACCTCAATTAATTTTTACACCTCAAATTCAACAAATTTACGCAGGAGTTTTAGGTACAAACGATATTAGCGGTAAAGTATATCGCGACTACGATCTTGACGGTACTTTCGACGCACCAACTACTGTTACTAATAGCGAAGGTGGAGGACAAGTTGGAGGAGAAGGAGGAGTCGCGGGGATTACCGTAACTGCTTATGACTCTAATGGTGATAATTATACGACTACCACAGACTCCAACGGTAGTTATACTTTTGACTCCGACACTATTGGTACGGGAGATTTTCGTTTAGAATTTTCCTTACCAGAAGGCTTTGATGCGGGAGGAATTGGCGATGGATCTTTAGTCCAGTTTGCCAACAACAATTCTAGTCCAGTTACCGATCTCGATTTTGCCCTCAATCGTACAGAGAATTTTTATTCTGCCGATACTCAAGGCAATCCTTGGGTAATCGTTCCTTGCTATGTTCCTGGGGCTTTTGACAATAGCAATACTACTTTTGGTGGTGTTAACAATTCTGGGGAATATGTCTTAGTCGCTTTTCGTTACGACAATACAGGTAATACGGTTTCTCCTACTCCCATAGCCAATCATGGAGAAATTGGTGCTACCTATGGTGTTGCTTACGACAATCTCAACGGCAATATTTTTGCTTCGGCGTTTCAACGTTCCAATACTAGTTTTGGTCCTGGCATTACCGGGGCAAATACAGGACAGGGTGCTGATGGTGCGGGAACGATTTACAACATCTCTTTTGATGCCACTAGCGATACTTTTGGTACGGCTGCGCCCTATGTAGATTTAAACCAAGTGTTTGGTGCCGGGACAGTATTAGGAGACAACCCCGATGATACTGACGGAGATCCCAATACCAACTACGAACGGGATGGTGGTGGTTTCAATCAAGCTGGTAAAACTTCCTTTGGAGATTTAGAGTATTACGACAATAATATTTATACCGTCAACCTCACTGACAAAAAACTCTACGCCATTCCTACTAGCGGGACTCTAGACAACACCACAATCGTTCCTCACACAATTCCTATTCCCAATCCCGTTTCCAATAGTGGTACAGGGACTGATACTAGGACTGTTGCTCAAATTGAGAGCGATATGCGTCCTTTTGGTTTGGGAGTTAACGATGGAAAAATCTATGTAGGTGTGGTCGATTCCGTTGAATCGAGTCAAGATCGCGATTTCTTGCGGGCTTATGTATATACTTTCGACCCCAATACAGGCAGTTTTAGTACCGATCCTGTTTTCGATTTTGACCTTACCTACACCAAAGGCGATCCAAGTTACCAAGATCCTTTAGGCAATGAAGAAGACTGGCAAGCCTGGACGCAAAGCCAACCAGGTTTTGCTAGCAGCAGTCCTGGTAGTGGAGGTTTTTCTTACCCTCAGCCCATTCTGGCAGATATAGAATTTGATAATGGTTCGTTGATTCTGGGTTTGCGCGATCGCAACGCCGATCAATTGGGAGACAGAGTATTTTCTCCGATTAACGGAGAAGCAAATGTACGTTACGAAACCAACTCTGGGGGGGATATCTTACGGGCAGCTCCCGATGGTAGTGGCGGATTTGTCCTAGAAAGCGACGGTAATGTTAGCGATGGTTTTGGCGGTACTCTAGTAGGGGATGCGAATAATGAAGGGCCTGGTATTGGAGAGTTTTATAACGAGGACAACTTTGGAAGTAGTCACAGAGAAGTAGCTCTAGGTGGCTTGTTACAATTGCCAGGAGAAAATGAAATCTTATCGGTAATTTTCGATCCCTTGGATGTGCGATCTGGAGGTGTCGCTCATTTTAATTCTGGTAATGGCGAATCTGATAGTAGATATGAAGTCTATAGTCGAGCAGATTCCGATAATGATGATGCCTTTGGTAAGTCTGCGGGTTTGGGAGATATTCAAGCTTTACTAAACACTGCCCCCATTGGTTTTGGCGATCGCATTTGGAATGATACTGATGGTGACGGTATCCAAGATCCAGGGGAAGCGGGTATTGGAGGTGTTACTCTCAATCTATTTCAAAATGGTACGCAAATCGGTACGGTAGACACTAATGCCGATGGCGAATATTTCTTTGGCGGCATTGGCGATCTTAATCTTACTGGTGGCAATACCATTCAACCCAACACCAACTACTATATTCAAATTGAAGATGGTACGGGTACTCCCTTAGATAATTTCAATTTATCTCCTGTAAATCAGGGTCAAGATGATATCGATTCCGATGCTTATCCTATTAGCGGAACTAATATTCCTACCATCGCCTTTGTTACGGGTACTCATGGCGAAAATAACTACGATTTAGATGCGGGATTCGTTCCCCTCCCCTTAATCCCAGAAATACAAGAATTCGACTACGGTGATGCCCCCGATACTAGTGGAGGATCGACGGCTGCTAGCGGTGCTGTTAACCCCGACTATCAAACTACAGGCAACGATAATGGTGCGGTGCATACCCTAGATGAAGATTGCCCCATTACCATTGGTACTAATGTTGACAACGACGATGGCACGCAACAAAATGCCACTGCTACTACCGACGATGGTGATGGTACGGATGATGATGATGGTGTTTTTCTCACAGGGACAAATACGCCTTTAAATAATGCTGATATTAATATTACCGATAGTACCTATAGCTTAGATGTTACGGTTAATGCCCAAGCAGATGTCCTCGCTACTACTGGCGGTACGATTAATGGAGTGGTATATCGCGACTATGACTTGGATGGAGAACTAGATCCTGCAACCCCCAATAGTGGTAGTACTGGACAAGCAGGGGGCGAACCAGGTATCGGAGGCGTAACCGTTAATGCTTACGATGCCAACGGCGGTTTAGTCGGTACGGCTACCACTAGCATGGATGCTAGCACTTTAGGCGAATATTCTTTAAATATCAATGCTGGTACTCAACAATCAGAAGTACGTCTAGAATTTATTACTCCTGATGGTTTTGAAGCAGGAGGAAGCGGTACGGGAGAAGGTGACTTAGTTCGCTTTGTCGATACCGCTGGCGGAACACTTGATAATATCGATCTGGCTTTAAATCGTCCCGAACAATTTTACTCTGCAACGAGCCAAGCAACTCCTTTTATAGTTGTTCCCTGTTTTGTTTTTGGCGACCAAGAAACAGGAACTCATAATACTGAACATACTCTAGTTACTTTCAATAGCAACACCCCCGATGCCAGCCCGATTTACATCGCCGATGCTAATCAAGTGGGTACGGTTTACGGCGTGGCATACGATCGCACGGGAGAAAATATTTATACTGCTGCCTACACCAAACGCCATGCGGGATATGCAGAAGATGGCGCGGGAGCAATTTATAAAATTGGCATTAATAATCAAAATATTACTAGCAATGCTGACTTCGATACTCCTCAATTATTAGTAGATCTCAACACCGTCTTTGGTTCGGGTACAGTAGCAGCAGCTAGTCGTACTAGTTCTACAGACTACCTTGTAGATGCAGATGCTTTTGGTAAGGTAGGCAAAACTTCTTTTGGGGATATTGAAGTGATCGACGACACTCTCTATGTGGTCGAGCTATCTCAAAAGAGGCTTTATGCAATTCCCCTCAACGAAACACCTACTGCATCAAATATTCAATTCTTTGATATTCCCAATCCCAATGCGGGATTGTCAGGTAGTCGCGATGAAGATATTCGTCCTTTTGGATTAGGAGTCAACGACGGTAAACTATATGTCGGCATGGTTGATTCTGCCGAACACGGCACAGCAACAGACTTAGAAGCCTATGTTTACACCTTCGATCCTACTAGCGGCACGAATGGAGGATTTGATCCTAGCTCAGTAGTTAACTTTGGTTTGGACAGTAGCGTTTACGATCGCGGATTTTCCAATAGTGGTCTAAGTGCAGACTGGCAACCTTGGTCAGATGACTTTAATACGGTTGCAGGAAGCAACTATATTGCAGGCTACGCTCAACCGATGCTCTCGGATATTGAGTTCGATAATGGCTCGATGATTCTCGGTTTCCGCGATCGTATTGGCGACCAGATTGGCGAATCAACCAGAAATTTATCCGACACTTCTAATCATGCTTCTCGCACCGCAGGAGATATTGTTCGGGTTGCCCCCGACGGTAGCGGTGGCTTTACTTTAGAAAGTGATGGTGTCGTACCCGATGGTTTTGGTGGTACTTTAGATAGTTCGGGGAATGATACCAGCAATCCTCAACCTGTAGGAACTTCTACAGAACAAGGTTTGGGTAACAGTACTGATGGCTTCCGCGAATTTTATACGGGAGATGCCTATTCCGCATTTCACGATGAGTTAGGCAATGGTAGTTTAGTTCAACTGCCAGGGCAAGACCAAATACTAACTACCGTATTCGATCCAATTTATACGGGTAGCGGGACAACCTTCGACGGTGGCGTGCGCTATCTCAATAATGTTGATGGTTCTTTTGATACGAGCGATACAAGCGATCGCTATCGAGTATTTAATGGAAGTAGCGGACAACCAGACAATGATTTTTCCAAGCAAAATGGCTTGGGAGATATCGAAGCAATACTGGCAGATGCACCCATCGAAGTAGGCAATCGCATTTTTGCTGATAAAGATGACGACGGTATCCAAGATGCTAACGAACGAGGTATCGATGGTGTTACCGTGCGCTTAATTCGGGTTAGCGACGGTCAAGAAATTGCTACTACCACTACCGATAGTGAAGGTAAATATAGCTTTGGTGGAGTTGGTGCTGCCGATTTACTCGCTGCCAATACCGATTACAAAATTACCATCGATAATGGATCTGGTACGCCGTTAAATGGTTACAAACTGGCTACCAAAGATATTAATAGCAACAATAGCGATAGTATCGATTCCGATGCCGAAAATGATAACGGCACTATTGCGATCAACTTTACCACTGGGGATGCAGGAAAAAACAACTTTACCCTAGATGCGGGGTTTGTTCCAGAAGTTACTCTAGTCGGTTGGATTGATTTCGATCGCTCTGGTACTTTTGATGAAGATGAAGCTGTTAGTTTAGATACCAGTAACGGACTCAATACCGACGGTACGATAAACACTGTAGAGTTCGATCTGCCCGAAGATGCTCAAATAGGCGAAACCGCTGCCCGTTTTCGTGTTGCAACTGGTTTGACTGGCGATATTCTCGATGCTGATACTTCCACTGGTGCAGCACCCAACGGCGAAGTCGAAGATTACATTGTTAACATTACAGGAACAGATTACGGCGATGCTCCCGATGATGGCAGTGCTGGCAATAGCATTGGAGATTATAATACTCTATCTAGCAATAGCGGTGCAGCCCATAACATTGTTAATGGCTTGAGTATTGGCACTGCTGTCGATCCAGATAAAGGGAATTTACAAAATAGCGATGCTACTGCCGATGATAGTAGCGATAGTAGTGATGATGAAGATGGTATTGCCTCTTTTGCTACTTTCAATAAGGATGACGATGATGCTTACAGCGTTACAGTAAACGTTACCAACGACACTAATAATCCTGCAACTTTAGTCGGCTGGATTGACTTTAATCAAAACGGTTTATTTGAAGATAGTGAAGATGTTACTGCTACTATCGCTGCCAACAGTGGTACGAGCGCAATCAACCTCACCTTTGATCGCGATGGTGGTACGAGCGGCAATGTAGGCAATACTTTCTATGGTGTCTTGCCCAATATTGGTAATATTGTACCTGGTACTACCTTTGCTCGTTTTAGGTTGAGTGACGGAGCATTAGATGATGGTACTCCTACAGGCTTAATCGGCAATGGGGAAGTAGAAGACTACACCTTCACCATCGAAGGAGGTACAGACTTTGGCGATGCACCCAACACCTACGGTACTTCTGGCACTGGTGCAGCATCCCACGATATTGTGACTGGCTTAACTATTGGCAACACCATTGATGGGGAAGTCGACGGCGCGCCCAATACTGATGCGGATGGTGACGATACTCTCGCTGGCGGTATTGATGATGAAACGGGCGTTACTTTCGTTGATAGCAAGGTAATTACCCCCGAAGATACTACCTATAGCGTTGATGTCATTGTTAACGCGCCTAATAATACTACTACCACTACCTTAGCCAGCGATTACTTTAGCGTCGCTCATACTGGCGGTGTAAATACAGATGCTTATCAAGCAGGTAGCCCTAGCAATACTGGTACTGATTGGGCTAGCGATTGGGGTGGTTTTGAAGCTATTGATGATATTTTTGATGGAGATGCTCCCGCTGACAATAATTCTGGCGATGGAAATATTGAAGTTCTTGGAGGACAATTAAAATTAGGAAATGACGATCGCGGTGCTGAAAGAGCGATCAATTTATCTGGTGCGACGGGTACTGTTAATCTCAATTTTGACTACTCCACTATTGGAGATGTAGGGGATGGTGTAGATTTAGTCATCCGAATTTCCAATGATAATCGCGCTAACTTCACAACCATTGGATCTGTCGATTTAACTACCCATGCTACTACTGCTGCACCTATTACGGGAAGTTTTTCCGAAACAATTTCCAGTAGTCTTTTTGATACTAACACTATCATTAGTATTGGCGTAGATAGTAATGGTAACGAACTTAATGGAGATCAAGGCTTCACTATTGATAATGTTGAAGTTACCGAAACTACCTCCGATGATGTAACTTTAGTTGGCTGGGTTGACTTTAACAAAGATGGCGACTTCGATCCAGGTGAAGGACAAAAACTCACCACTACCGATGGCACGCTGCAACATACTGATGGAGTAACGCCCAATACAATTACTTGGGATGGTAGCGGTAGCACTCTTGTTCCTAACGGTACGGCTACAGGTGATACCTACGCTCGTTTCCGCCTTAGTACCGACTCTAATTTAGATACCGATACTCCCAATGATTCGGTTACTGATATTGATGATGGTGAAGTAGAAGATTATAAACTTACCATCGCCGAAGTAGACTATGGGGATGCTCCCGATACGGGTGCGGGTACTGGTGCGGGTAACTATGAAACTACTGATAAAACTGGTACGGACAATGATGGTGCTGCTCATGTTGTTAATAGCAATCTAACATTAGGCAGCAATATCGATGGCGATGATGGTTCGTTACAAAATACTGCTGCTAATGCCGACGATACAAATACTAGTACCAGTACCAATGATGAAGATGGTATTACCACAGCGTTTAATACTTTAAATATTGCCGATGATACTTATACGGTTAATATCAATGTTGCTAACAATACTGGTGGTGTAGCGACTCTCATTGGTTGGATTGATTTTGATCGCAATGGAGTCTTTGATAATGATGAAGCGGTAATCGTACCCAATATTGCCGATAATAGCGGCGCGGTAACTTCAATTCCATTAAATTGGGATAATACCGACGGTGCGGGCAATACAGATAACGACATCCCCAGCGATATCACTAGCGGTATTACCTACGCTCGTTTTCGCCTCAGTACTGATTTTAATGGCATTACTACCAGAGATGACATTACCAACAACACCGACGTCTTTACTGACATAGCTAGCGATGGGGAGGTTGAAGACTATCGTCTCTTTATTGAAGGCGGTATAGACTACGGAGATGCCCCCGACGACGGTACAAATGGCAATTACCTCACTACTACTGCTAATAGCAACACTAACGCTGCCAGTCACGGTATAGTTGCTGGCTTGAGTATTGGCGACACTATTGATAGCGATGACGGTACATCACAAAACATTGCAGCAGATGCCGACGATAGTAACAGCAATCCTAATAATATTGATGATGAAGATGGGATTGTTACTTTCCCAACTTTAGAGACAGACGACGACAGCTATAGCGTGACTATAGATGTCACTAACACTACCAGCAATCCTGCTACCTTAATTGGCTGGATTGATTTCGATCGCGATGGTGCTTTTGATGCAGATGAAGCTGTTAGTACCCCTGTTAATGTCAACGACACTTCCGCTACCCTAACTTGGAACGATAGCAATATTCCCTCAGATATAATTGGTGGTGCTACCTATGCCCGTTTTCGTCTTAGCAGTGATGGTTCAGCAACCTTTAATACCAGTACCCCTGGAGGTTCGGCAACCGATGGAGAAGTAGAAGACTATCAGCTAAGTATCATAACAGTCAGAGACTATGGTGATGCTCCCGATACTACTACTGGTACTGGTACGGGAGATTATCAAACTACTACTACCAATAGTGGTACAAACACCCCCAGTCATGTAGTCATAAATGGTCTAAGTTTAGGTACTAATATTGATGGCGATGATGGCACGCTGCAAAATACTGCTGCTACTGCCGATAATAACGACAATAGCAATGATGAAGATGGCGTTGCTTCTTTTGACACTTTAAATCTTAACGACGATACCTACAGCGTTGATATTAATGTCACCAATGATACTGGCAGTGCTGCTACCCTAATTGGTTGGATCGATTTCGATCGCAATGGTGTTTTTGATGCTGCCGAGGCGGTAATAACCTCCGTTGCCGATAACAATGGCACTCCTACCGCTGTTACCCTCAACTGGAGTAATCTTAATGGCGCGATCGATGATGACGATATTCCCACAGATATAGCTAGTGGTGCTACCTATGCTCGTTTTCGTCTTAGTACCGATTTCAATAGTCTTACTACCAGAAACGATCTCATCAATAATGCTAGTCTTCTAACTTCAACTACCAACAATGGAGAAATTGAAGACTATCGCCTCTTTATTGAAGGCGGTATAGACTACGGTGATGCCCCCGATGATGGCATAAACGGCAATTATTTTACTACTACCACCAACAGCAACGCTAATGCAGCTAGTCACGGTATTGTTGATGGTTTAAGTATTGTCAATACTGTAGATAGTGTTAATGGTACGCTTCAAAATGATTCTGCCACTGCCGACAATAACGACAATATCAACGATGAAAACGGTATTGATTCTTTCCCCGATCTTATAACCAATGCCGATACCTATAGCCTAACGGTAGACGTTACCAACACCACTAGTAATACTGCAAAGTTAGTTGGTTGGATTGACTTCGATGGCAATGGTGTATTTGATGGTGATGAAGCAGTAGAAACTGATGTCAATCCCAATGACACTTCTGCGACTCTGACTTGGAACGACAGTAACATCCCAGCAGATATAGTTGGCGGTGATACTTTTGCCCGTTTCCGTCTCAGCACCGATAGCGATCTCACTACCAATTTAGCTTTGGGTGCGCTAGATGATGGAGAAGTAGAAGACTATCAGCTAACCATTACCGAAATCAAAGATTATGGCGATGCCCCCGATACTAGTAACAGTACTGGGACAGGAGACTATCAAACCACTACCACTAATAGCGGTACAGATGCCCCCAATCATGTCATAGTTGACGGCTTGAGTTTGGGCAGCAATATTGACGATGATGATGGCACTTCACAGGACAATACTGCTACAGCCGATGACAATAATACCAATGGATTACTCAACTACGAATACTACGATCTAACCACTGTTACTGATGGCAATCTTAATAGTGTCGACGATATTCCCGCCACTGGTGCGGATGCCACTGGCAAAATAGACCCTAATACTGACTTAATTGCTGTTCCCAGCCAAGGAGATAGTAATAATTTTGGCTTGCGCTATACAGGTTTTGTCAATATTCCTGCTGCTGGAACTTATACTTTCTATACCGATTCCGATGACGGCTCAACTCTCTTCATAGACGGCACAGAAGTAGTAGACAATGATGGGCTTCATGGCAGTCAAGAAAGATCGGGAACTTACAATTTTACTGCCCCTGGTAGTTATCCCATTGAAATTGAATATTTTGAAAGAACGGGCGGTCAAAGTCTCACCGTCAATTATAATCTAGACGGCGGAACGGATAGATTTAATATTTCTAATATTGTTTCTTCCGCTATCCCCGACGATGAAGATGGGGTTATCTTCACTACTGGTACAAGCTTTAATTCCGATGCAGGTACATATAGCGTCGATGTCGATATTGTTAACGACAACAATCAAGATGTTACGGTAGTTGGCTGGATAGACTTTGACCAGTC
>CAKZYI010000869.1 GCA_937884735.1 uncultured Pleurocapsa sp. | reverse complement strand
AGCAATCAAAAATTTGTAGCCAGCATTTTTTAAATATAACAATAAAAGCTGCAAGTTATCAGGTGTATCATCAACAATGAGAATTTTTTTTGATAGTTGATGTTCAGCTAAAAAATCCATAAAAGCTTTAGTATATTTAATATTATTGATATTTAAGTTCTAGCTGATTTTTGTCAAAATAAGAAGGGGAAATGTACTAGTATATTGAAAGTTCAGCTTAAATACTTAAGCAAAACGCTTACTTAGAAAATAAATTTTATTTGTGCTTTTTTGGTTTAATAAACTACATAAATAGTGTTAAACAGAACACAGTTTTGCAATTAATATATATATTCATTTATTAGATCTTCCATCTGGCTTTGTTGTCAACTCATCACCTGTTCTTAAACTTTATGTACAAAAGGAATATATTGAATATCCAATTCTGATAAACAATTAATTTGTGTTTCAATAGCCGATAAGTCGCCAAATTTTGCCAGCTCCAGCAGCTTCACTAATTCTTCTTTGGGAGGTGCAATCAAAGTCGAGGGGTCATCTAATTTTTCAGTTAAGTTCTCTGGCTCCCAATCTAGCTGTAGGTGAGTTGTTAATAGTTCCAAAAGCTCTTCTAAGCCTACGGGTTTGGGTAAAAAACCTTGACAATCAAATTCTGCTTGCTGGAGAATTAATTGACTATTGGCTGAAATCATAATAACGACAACTTCTTTAAATTGAGGTTGTTCTCTAATTTTGGCGATCATTTGTTTGCCATTCATTACGGGCATGACAAAATCTACCAAAATAGCATCGGGTTGAAAGGTTTGGGCTAACTCCAAACCTTCCTGACCATTATGTGCTTGGGCGAGAATAAAGCCTAAAGGCTCTAGATAGTTAATCAATAAAGTTCGATTAGTATAGTTATCATCCACTATCAGAACTTTACAAGGTACTCTCAAGGGACGAGACGGCAGAGAACCTAAATTAGTTGAAGTTGGCAAGAGATTCTCTTCTACTTCCAAAAGTTCCAAATCAAAGTAGAATTTGCTTCCTCGATCTACCTGACTTTTTAGCTGAATACTACTGTTCATCAGTTGAATGATTTCTTGGCTAATAGTCAGTCCCAAACCACTCCCTTCATGGTTTCCTGCACTGCCATTCAATTGCCCAAAAGGAGTAAAAATTTCAGTAAGTTTATCAGTGGGAATGCCTATGCCCGTATCCTCAATTTGAAAACGTATAGAGTGATAACTATAAGGATAAGTAGCTTTCTCATCAGCTAGTTTACTCACCGTCAAGGTAACGCTGCCAGTTTCAGTAAATTTTACGGCATTGCTTAATAAATTATAGAGAACTTGTCGCAGTCTGGTGGAATCGGCTTTGACGAAGGCAGGAATAGAAGATGAAATTGCCAGCTTAAATTCTAGATCTTTTTGTTGAGCGCGGAATTGAAAAACACGGGCAACATCAGTTAAAAACTGAATTAAATCAAAGTTTTGAGGATCTAGATGTAGCTTTTTAGCAGTTATTTTGGAAAAATCTAGAATATCATTGATTAAAGCTAATAAATGCTGTCCCGATTGGTGAACGATGTTAACCGAGTTAAGTTCTTCTGGAGTAAGATGAGAATCTTTTTGCAAGATACTACTAAAACCGAGAATGCTATTTAACGGAGTGCGTAATTCATGGCTCATATGGGCAATAAAAGCATCTTTTGCCTGATTGACAACCTGTAATTTTTCCTTACTTTGGGTGCTTTCGAGTAGAGCTATCTCAGTTTTTTTGCGATCGCTAATATCTTCAATCACAGAAATAAAATATTCTGGCTCACTCATCTCATTTTTGACTAAAGAGACGGTTAAATTGACCCAGATAATCGAGCCATCACGATGAATATAGCGTTTTTCCATAGAATATTTTTCGATTTCGCCAGTCAGCATCTGGCGAACATATTCGAGATCGGTAGTCAAATCATCAGGATGTGTAATTTCTTGAAAAGTAAGCTCGATCAAGGGTTCATTATCGTAACCGACAATTTCGCAAAGTCTCTGGTTAACCCAAATAAACGTGCCTTCTAGAGATACATGAGCAATACCGACGGCTGCTTGTTCAAAGGTATTACGGAAAAGAGCTTCACTATCTTTAAGAGCGACTTGGCTTTGTACAGATGCAATACATTGCCCAATATCTTTTGCCATCAACTCGACAATTTCTCTTTCCTCCTGGGTAAATATGTCTTTTCTAAGATTAGTGTCAGAAAAGTTCAAAGTTCCATAAAGATTGCCGTTAACAAAAATTGGCGTACCAATAAAAGACTCCAACTTTAAATTGAGATACACAGGATGGTTTTTCATCGACTCAATTGCCCCAACCTGTGCAAAAGTTATCGTGCTTAGGGTATCTACTACCTCAGTACAGTAAGTGTTTTTACAATCAACTTCATAACCAACAGCTAAATCTAAAGGAGATTCTACGGCGACTATTTCATAAATATCATTTTCAACTTTGCTAACAATACCAGTAGAGAGCTTCAGCATCTGACATCCAGTTTGAAGATAATCAGCAAACAGAGTTTCTAGATCTTGATAATTACCTGTAGAAAGACGATGTAGCTGCTTCAGGCGCTCGCTAAAATTTGCTAGAACTTGAGTCCGCTCGGTTACCCACTGGTCGAGTATAAAGTTAGCTTGCAGCAGTTTTTGTCGGGCTTGAACTATTTCGCTAACGTCTCGACAAATACAAATTAAATCTCCTGCGTTGGTAAAAGTAAGAGTTAATTCTTCATCAAAAAGATGACCATCTTTGTGTTTGGCTTTAGTTATTCCCTGCCATTTTCCTTGTTCTAATAATATGGGGAATATTTCTCGTTCAAATAGAGCCAATTCATCAGCCCCATAAAGAATACGCCAGGATTGGCCGATCAATTCTTCAGGTTGGGTATAGCCAAAAATATCTAGGTGGGCTTGATTAAGATAAGTAAAGCGATCGTCATTGAGAATAGCAATCCCGTCGCTAGCGGTTTCAATAGCTGCCAATTGACGGCTTTTTTCGTTTAGAGTAGTCTCTAAGTGAAGTTGGACTGATTTAATTTCATCAATCTCTACGAAACTAATCACAATTCCCTCATTGATGAGATCTTCAGTTTGATAAGAACAAATTCGCATCAAAAAATAAGAGTTACGCTCTGTGTGCTTAACCTCTAATTCGATCGGCTGATGTGTCTTTAATACCTGTTCTAGCAGTTCGGGTAATTGAAGACATTCTATTTTGAGACTTAGCTCTTTTAGGGGACGTTCCAAATCTGTTTGGCGTAGAGAGATTACCCCAGCAGCAGCAGGAGTAAACCGACGAATTTTTAGTTGTTCGTCTAAAAAGATAACGCCAATGTTGGTACTTTTGAGTAGATTATCAATATCATTATTTAGCTGAATTAGTTCTTGGATTTTAGTTTGATATTCAACGTTAACCGTATGGAGTTCTTCATTAACCGAATGCAATTCTTCGTTGGTGCTTTGTAGTTCCTCATTAGAAGAAGTCAATTCTTCATTTGATGCCTGTTGTTCTTCATTGGTAGTTTCCAACTCTTCTACTAGTGCCTGAAGATTTTCGCGAGTATGTTGCAACTCGTCTTCTAATTCCAAAATTCGTCGTTGAGCCTCGTCGCTGACTTGAAACTTTTCTGTAGTTATCGCTTTTGGAGGCTCTTTGATTTGTTTTTGTTCGATTTTAACTAAATAAAAGTCATTATTTTCAACATTGGTTTGAGAAGGAATAACTTTGAGATTGAGGCTGTAGAAAACTCCTGAATGTTCTAGATTAATGCCCGTGTAAACAATTAATTTTT
The DNA here is from genome assembly GCA_937884735.1 of uncultured Pleurocapsa sp. Classification (GTDB taxonomy): domain Bacteria; phylum Cyanobacteriota; class Cyanobacteriia; order Cyanobacteriales; family Xenococcaceae; genus Waterburya. Next base: position 914 of record CAKZYI010000869.1, on the reverse strand, counting down.
TTTCCTTCTTGGCTCTGTGGATTGCGGTATTTAGAGGTAGCTGCAGGGGCAATACAACCAACTTAGTTACATCTGTTACTATTTTGCCCGTTAGGGGCTGCAAGATTTTGCTCGAGTCACCATATACATGAAGTAGTTGGTTATCTGTGCTTACCTTCAAAACAACCGAATTGGATTCTGCTAAAAGCATTATCAGACTATCTTCATGAGTTGAGGAATGTTTGACGCTATATTTAGGCTTTAAAGAGTTCGATAACGACTTAGATGGAATCCTCGAAACATTTCTGTGGGGAAGACTCAATCTAATATCTCTTCGCTTTTGATAAATGTTCCATTTTTTACTTAAAGGATTGAATTCCGAGGTGAATATGCCAGGGGATTCGGCTTCTCCTTGAAATAATATACCGTTGACGATTAAAGAAAAGTGAAAATTGCGCAGTACCTGCTGTTGTAGATTGGTTTGCATATAAATTAAGACATTACGGCAGGTAATGAGGTGCATCCGCGTAAAACCAGCATCTTTGGTCAAATCGTGGGGGGAGAAAATCAGCATTTCTCTAAGCTTTCGCATTACTTGATAGCAATTATCTTTGAGAACAAAATATTTCTGCAATCGTTCTGGACTAATATCTTTGGCAATAGACTGGGGATAAACTCCCTCAGAAGCTTTCTCTAGAGCAGTGCGATCAATGTCTGTCGCAAAAATTTTAACTAAAACGGGCTTATTAGCATTTTCTAAAGCTTCATAAACCAACATAGCCAGGGTATATGCTTCCTCTCCTGTAGAACAGCCAGCGATCCAAAATCGTAACTCTTCATGAGGTTGAGCTTGTTCGTTTAACAGTGGCAAGACAGTATTTTCAATTTTTTTCCAGGCTGCTCAGTCGCGGAAAAAATGAGTGACGTTAATTAGT
>CAKZYI010000868.1 GCA_937884735.1 uncultured Pleurocapsa sp. | reverse complement strand
CAGATTCGCTTTAGCTTTCGGCTAGGGTCATATTATCGTGGCAAATTACATATTCACTCCCAATGCTAAAACACGCACGCGCAGCCTATCTAAATGGAACTACGGCGTTCTTCAGCTTGGCGTTTTATTATTAACCACGGGTATTTTCTTAGGTGGCATCTGGGCGCACTTCTCCTGGGGTCGCTTTTGGGGTTGGGATCCCAAAGAAACCTGGGCTTTGATTGCATTGATGTGTTACGTTGTCCCCCTACACGGACGTTTGGTAGGCTGGCTCAAAGATTTTGGCATGGCTATTACTAGCGTAGTGGCGTTCAAAGCCGTCCTGATGGCTTGGTATGGCGTAAACATTGTATTGGGTACGGGGCTACACAGTTACGGTTTTGGTACTGGAGGTTCAGAACTATTTATTGCTAGTTTTGTCGGTCTAGACTTATTGTTTGTCGGCGTTAGTGTAGCCAAACATAAGGGGTGGTTGGCTAATAAACAAATGGTGGAAGCAGATTAACCCATAATCTGACCGTAGGGACGTACAATGCTATGTCTCTACCGATATCTGGCTAAAGGAGCATAGCATTATATAGAGGTAAAATACTGGTTAATTGGCGATCGCTTTTATCCCTCTAAGACAATTCACAGTATACGTATTTTTGAATTATATTAGAGTTAACAATTACTTTTTTATATGCTTGCTCTGATTATCGTCGTCGCCATAGTTTTACTTGGTTCGGCTTTTTGTTCTGGGTCTGAAACTGCTCTATTATCGATTTCTCCCATTAAAGTAAGACAACTCGCTCAGTCGAAAAAACCCGCAGCTTTGGCACTAGCAAGCATTCGTCTTAAGGTCAATCGACCAATCGCCACCATTGTTATTCTCAATAACATCTTTAACATTGTTGGTAGTATTTTAATTGGTAGCCTCACTACCAAAGTATTGGGAGATTCTTGGCTGGGTATCTTTTCAGGAATTCTAACTTTTCTCATTATTGTTTTTGGCGAAATTGTACCCAAAACCCTCTGCCAACGTTATGCAGAACAAGTTTGTTTGGCGATCGCAATTCCCGTTCGATTTCTGACATTAATTTTTACTCCTTTGGTATGGCTTGTGGAAAATGTCACCGCACCCTTTACTCAAGGACAGAAAATGCCTACTACTGATGAGGCAGAAATCAAATTCTTGACTGACATTGGTTTTCAAGAAGGAGTTATTGAAGATGATGAAGCAGAAATGATTCAACGGGTATTTCAGCTAAACGATCTAAATGCGTCTGATTTGATGACTCCGAGAATTATTATTACCTATCTAAGAGGCGATCAAATCTTAGAAGAATGTCAACAGGAAATAATTAAATCTCAGCACACTCGTATTTTGGTGATTGATGAAAATATTGATAATGTCAAAGGGATAGTATTAAAAGATGAGTTATTAACGGCTATGATCGTGGGTCATGGAGATCGCACTATTGATAGTTTAAAACGTCCTGTTCAGTTTGTTCCCGAAACTAATCGAGCAGATAAACTCCTCAAGGTATTTCAAGACAACAGAGAACACTTGGCGGTAGTGTTAGATGAGTATGGTGGTGTGGCGGGGGTTGTTACCTTGGAAGACGTTTTAGAAGTGTTGACTGGAGAAATTGTAGACGAAACAGATCGCAATGTAGATTTACAGGAAATTGCTCGTAAAAAACGCTTACGTCTTCTAAAGTCGAGAGGAATTAATAGTGATTAGCATAGGTGTATAGTTTTACAAATGTACAAAGTTAAAGCTTACATTAACGTGAGTTAGGGTTAACAAGATCAGTTTGTTGTGGTGCCTATTAGCCATTAGCCATTAGCCAATCGTGACAAGTTAAGAGATAGCTAAATTAAGTCAAGCACCACACATAATGTTGTTTTTTAGTTTAAAACACTATATTTAGATTAAAGAATAAAAAAGTAATTTTGTCATCTATTGTTCTACGATTTGTGTAAAACCTATTACCTCTTACCTAAAAACGATTGAAAAACAACACATACCTTTAACTTATCACCAATAGCCATTAGCCATTAGCTTTTAAAAGATTCTTCAAATATTATTTTCTATATGGATGCGGTTTAACTGTTAGTTATAAGTTCTCTTGTTTAGAAAAAATTTATTGTTTATAAACAAGGAAAGCGTACTCAAAACAAGAATTTGAGTACGCTTTTTAAGGTTTTTATTTTAAAGAGTGTGCGAATACACCTTACGAGAAAAACCTTTATTACTTATTACTTAAGCGGAGCATTATTAGCTACCAGCCAAGCCATAATACTTGTCTGCTTCTTCTTGATTTCCTTGTTTTGCGTAAACATCTCCCAAACTACGAAAAATATTAGTAGCTTCTGGTTTTAATTCTAGAACTTTTTTGTAACAACTAATAGCAGAATCAGATTGTTCTTGCTGTTGATAAATATCCCCCAACTTTTTGTAAGCAAAAGCATAATCAGACTTGAGTTGAATTGTTTTTTGATAGCAAGCTGCTGCTTTTTCCATATCTCCTTTTTGAGCTAAAGCATCGCCAAGAGAATCATAAAGTCTGGGATTATCACTAGATAGTTTAATTGCTTTTTGATAGCAAACAATTGCTCCATCTAAAAGCTTATTTTCTAGTAACGTATCTGCATAATTAATGTAAAAAGCTACACCCCAATCTGCTTTTCTTTCTGCTGCTTGTTGATATGCGACGATCGCATTATTAGTATCCTGTTTATCTTGGGACAATAAATCTCCCAACTCTTTGTAGACTATGGCAGGAAGATCGGACTCCAATGCGATCGCTTCTTTATATGCTGCGATCGCACCATATATTTTATTCAATTGTTTTAATGCTTTAGCCAGTTTAAGATAAGAAGTATGATTCTCTGGATTTAGTCCAATAGAACGTCGATAGCATTTTACTGCTTCAGCCCAATTTTCTTGAGACTCATATATTTCTGCTAATTTAAACAATGGTTGAGCGTAGTCAGGCTTGATTTTGATCGCTTCTTGATAGCTTTGAATTGACTCTTGTAGGCTTCCTTGTTCTTTTAGCTGATTGCCATTTTCAAAGCTATTTTTTGCTCTTTCAACTATATTGTTGGCAGACATTATTTTTTCTCCTTAGTTAATAGTTTGCGATTAAATTAATGTAGATTTTTGGGTTAGATACTGCTTCGATGATATTTATGTCATACAAATATCTAATATTACATTGCCCTCCTCTAATCCAAATCAAAATTGCCAGATAGCTTATATTCCTGAAAAGAACTATCAAAGTAAAACTTATTTTTAACCTGCTTGGATATTAGAATTTAAGCAAGTTTTTTACTGAAGTCTCTGACGTAATCAATCTTATTTTGTCTAGGCTGTATTTTTCTATCCCAGCTAACATTATCTTTGATCTTTTTTGCTGGTACTCCTGCTGCTAGGGAGCATTTAGGAATTTTTTTGTTGACCAAAGATTTTGCACCAATGATTGAACCAAAGCCAATTTCAGCATTTTTCAAAACTAGTGAATCCTGACCAACCCAAACATGGGGATTGATAATAATATCACTAGCAGGATTAAGCCAATCACCAGATTCCAAGTCAAAAATTGAGTGCATATCGGAATTTCTCAACCAGACATCTCTAGCAAACATGCAGTCATCACCAATAATTACCTTGGTGTTTTCGCCATTCATGATACAAGTTAATCCATTAGCCGAAGAATGTCTACCAAAGAAGAAGATTGAACCTTTTCCTAATAATTTAATGCTTAACTTACATTGCTGTTTGGTTTCTCCTCCCAAAATAAAAACTCCGTCATCATTCTTGAAGGAGACGTTACCGCTACAGGATAAATCCTTGCCTACAATAGCTAAATTGTTAGAACCAGAAAATTCAATAATAAATCTTGTTTTAAACTTACTATTTGAATCTAATAACAAGTAGTTATTAGTTGCAGATGGAAGTAGATTAATAACTATATTTCCGTATTCTTCGCATATCGCTGCAACATTATCAGGTGTCACTTCTAATAACTGTAAGCGATCGCGATCGGGAAGACTAAAACCTTCAGTAGCAAATCCAGAATGTAAGATTATTTCTGGCTGAGAATAGAGGTTATTTACCTTATCTAGAATGACTTCCATCTTTTTTCAATACTGATGACCTTAAATGTTTTGGCAATTTTTTTGTTTTTAGCTTAATGCTGCCAATTGTTTTTATTTGGTAGCATTATTCAAGATAAATATGTTTACTTATTAGAGGATACCTATTGTGTTTAAATTTCTATCTTAGATATCCTCTAACTTAAATTAGTTAGCTTGAGTATAATCAATACAAATATGATTAGGAATAATTAAATTGAGTTAATACCTCAGCAAAAATTTCATTGAGCTGTTCAATAGTTTCTGGCTGTAACTTATTTTTGTGATCTCCAGGAACAGCCTTACGAATAAAGTTCTTGGGGTTCTCTTTGTCTGGTACTATATCTACTCGATCTAATATCTTCTGTACAATTGTTTCATTTGCTTCTAAGTTCAAAAATTGAGCTATTTCTTGAATCCAAGGTTTCTTATTCAATAAAACATCTTCATAGCGGAATACAAGGGTTAATGGAGAATCAATAAACTTGAGGTATGCTCTCAAAGTATTACGCAAGCCAACAGCATTTTTAATTACGTATTCATCAATTGGCTGGTTTTTAACTAGCTCTCTTTTGTTTAATAATTCTTCTCTTGCGCCGTTAGCATTAACAGAGCTTTCTTTGGGGATGCTATGGTTAAAAGCTACCGTAAAAAATTGACTAACAATAGCATCTCTAGGATCGCGTACTAGCAGAATTTTTTTGCGTTGATTAAACAATTCATTGCTAGCTAAAAATAAAGGTAAAGCTCTAAATCCAGAATAGATAATACCGTCTTTAATTACCTCTTGAAGCTCTTGAGCTCTCGTCCAGTCTTTAAAGCGCAAGTTTTGTTGAAAAGCATGTTCGGCGATCGAAAAATAAGGAAGATTATTATATTTGCACAAGTCTATAATTATTTTATTTAAAAGTGTGCTGCCCGATTTTCTTACTCCCAGAATAAAAGCGCATTCGCGATCTGTTGGTTTTGGTAAGGGCAAACTCAAAATCTTACTATCAGATACTGTATACTCTTGTTTTTCATTTACAGATGTTAACTGCATATTACTCTCCAGTTGTTGCTTAATATGTGGATTGGCACTATAAAATCTGACAAATTTTAGCTATAGAATTAAATATCAAATACTATAGCAAGCTGCTTATTTTTAGGCTGTTGATAACAACTAAAAATATGTAAACACTAAGAATAGAATTGATCCAAAATATCCTTAAAAATTAAATTTATTTTTTCAATAGTTTCTGGCTTAAGTTTGTCCTTATGATCTCCTGGCAAAGCTTTTCTAATAAATTTGTTAGATGTTTCTTTACTAGGTATTACATCATG
>CAKZYI010000867.1 GCA_937884735.1 uncultured Pleurocapsa sp. | reverse complement strand
CATAGTTCATTCCTTTTTCGCGAATGACCTGTACTTGGGTAATACCATCAAGTGAATATTCAATCGGATCTTCGGCGGTACTAATATTAATATCAGGACTATTTCGCTCGGCTAATACGGAATATAGACTAGTAGACTTTCCCGAACCAGTAGGACCTGTAACTAAAATTAAACCAAAGGGACGTTTTGCCATATCCCTAACTATTTCTAAAGTCTCAGGATGAGAGATTAGTTTGTCTAAACCCAACTGGGTAGCGGAGTTGTCTAAGATCCTGAGTACAACTTTTTCTCCATAGCGGCTAGGTAAGGTGTTAACCCGAAAATCCACCTTTCTACCCTGGAACATACGGCGAATCTTACCATCTTGGGGTAAGCGTTTTTCGGCAATGTCCAATTCAGCCATAATCTTGAAACGAGCCACCACCGCTGGAATAATTTTCTTGGGCATGGGATCGAAAGGCTGTTGCAAAACACCGTCTTTGCGATATCTTACTTTAAGACTTTCTTCTTGAGGCTCAACATGAATGTCAGAAACTCCATCCTGTAGTGCTTTAGCTAAAATTTTATTAACTAAAGTGATGATTGGTGCTTGCTGGGCTTCGTTGGCTGCTCCCAAGTCATCTGCAACTTCATCGTCTGCTTCTTCTAAGTTAAAATCAAAATTATCTAAGTCTAGAGAAACATCAACATTGACTTCCTTTTTTTTGGCAGTTTCTTTTTTTACCTGTTCATCTAGGAATTGATCGATTAATTGTTGATAATCTTCTTGGGTGATAACTTGTCGTTTGAGCTTAATTCCTTTTGGTCTTAAGATACGATTGAGATCGTCCTGAGCCTCCAGGTTCTCAGGATCTACCATTGCCACCAACAGAGCTGGTTTTTCTTCCTCTTCTTTCCTAATAGGAATCAACCGATATCGACGACAGATATCAAGAGGTATCAAAGAATTGATCAATTCCTCCATCTGATTGTCAGCAAATTTATCAGTTTCAATTTCTGGATCTACAGATTCAACTCCATAAAGAATTTTCAGTTCAAACAAATGATGTTTTTTATACTGACGTAGCAACTCTGGAGGTAATTGCTTGCCTGTGGCAGATTCCAGTACATCTACTAACGAACGACCACTCTTACGGCTTTCTGCCAAAGCTTTCTGCATTTTATCGCCATCGATAAATCCTTTTTGTACCAGTTGATTACCAAAGGGGGATAAGTTACTTCGTAGGGCGATCGCCCGCGTTTTTTTAGAAGAGGAATAAGGCATAAAATGTAAAAATATCTCAGTCTCGTTCTTTAGTGTTCCCCAAAGTTTTATGAAAATTTCAACTTGTCTCGACAAAACATTATTTTTGTTCTAGATTCAAACAGCTTTTAAGTTATTCAGACAATTTTTTATTTAAATATCAACTAAAGCTGTTAGTTAACATAGATAATGCAATATCCTATATTTTGTATGTGAAGTGATAAACGTTCCTATGAGTGAAGAGCAGAAACAACAAGAAACGGTGTCTGATAGTCCAGAAGTTTCTCAAGCTGAGAATTCGATAGATAGTCCAGAATTAGAGCTCGAATCTACCGTAGATTCAACAGCATCAGTAGAAATTGATTCAGAAACAGCAGAAAATGATGGCGAAGTAGCTTCCGAACAGGAAGAAATTTTTGCTGCTTTTCAACAAGAAAACGCTAACCTCAAAAAACTCTTAGACGAAAAAAGCAACCAGGCAGATTTGACCAAAGCACAATACGCTAGAGTAGCTGCTGACTTTGAAAAGTTTCGTCGTAGAACTGCCAAAGAGAAAGAAAATCATGAAACACAAGCTAAAAAAGATGTGATTACCCTGCTTTTACCAGTAGTTGATAATTTTGAAAGAGCTAGAACTCAATTAAAACCCGAAAGTGAAGGCGAAAAAGCAATTCACGGTAGTTATCAGGGAGTATACAAAACCTTAGTCGAGTGTTTAAAAAAAATGGGAGTATCAGCAATGCGCCCTGAAGGAAAAGAATTTGATCCCAATTTTCATGAAGCGATGTTGCGAGAACAAACAAACGAATATCCTGAAGGAACGGTGATTGAACAGCTGATGCGTGGGTATATTTTGGGAGATACTATTCTGCGTCATGCCATGGTTAAAGTTGCTGTTCCAATTGAACCTGTGATAACTTCGGAAGAGAAAAACACAGAAGAAGAACAACAGGAAAATAATAACCTGTAATCCTGATATTTTATAAAGTCTTGTAACAGAGACTGTATAAAGTTTTTGTCGATTTCGGCATTGAAATATGCCGATTACTACTTATTTAGTTTTGCTGTTGACTTCTCCAACTTATAGAAAAATGCAAATTACTGCCTAAGCACTATGGCAAAAGTTATCGGTATTGACCTAGGAACTACCAACAGTTGTGTTGCTGTGCTTGAGGGGGGCAAGCCTATAGTCATTGCCAACTCTGAAGGTGCGCGAACAACCCCAAGTATGGTGGCATTTGCCAAAGGTGACACTCGTTTAGTAGGTCAGCTAGCAAAAAGACAATCAGTTACTAACGCTCAAAATACAGTTCATAGTATAAAACGTTTTATTGGTCGTAGATGGGAAGATACGGAAGAAGAGCGTTCTCGTACCCCCTATAAATGTATTCCTGGTAGAGATGATACTGTAGACGTTAAAATTAGCGATCGCAATTACACTCCCCAAGAAATTTCGGCAATGATTCTGCAAAAGCTAAA
>CAKZYI010000866.1 GCA_937884735.1 uncultured Pleurocapsa sp. | reverse complement strand
GAAGAGGCTGTGGTGAAAGTCAGTTGATCGGTCGAAGAAGCTTTATCAAAGATTGAAAAGTTTCAACACAATATTTTAATCAGCGATATTGGGATGCCCAATGTAGATGGCTATGAGTTGATTCAAACAGTCCGAAAATTAGCTTTGCAAAAAAACCTTAGAGAAGATATCAAAGCGATCGCTTTATCTGGCTATGCCGCCGAACAAGATCGCCAAAATAGCCTTGCCGCAGGATTCGATCGACATATTAACAAACCTATGGATGTTAATAACCTAATTAAGGTCATCGCTCAACTTGCAAATGCCGATCGTTGAATAGGACACTTATTACTTGTTTTACGAGCAATCAAACAAACTTGTCTTAGCTTAACCTCAATACGGCTATAGCTTACAAGCTATAAGCGAAACACATCGACAAATATCTGCTTATCTTTTACCAATCTTTGCTGGCTGGGAGAATCATAAAACACCATCAAACTATCTTTTTCGTCCAAATAAGAATATAGAGCTAATCCTTCGGCATAGTCTGAACCAATGGTAAAGGGTAAATCAACCAAAGAGACTAGATCCCCGTTGTCTTGAGAATGAATTGAATTGTCCAAATTATCTAGAGCATTTTGCCAACAAAAAATTTGCATTTCAGCTTCCAAATCCATTGTTGCTCCAGCAAGAATAATCAAATCTTCTCCACGCAGACACAATTCTCTAACTCCCAAACCATTAAGATCGCAAAAGTGTTTTTTATATTTTGCTCCATCATTCCCAATCTCTTTAAAAGAAAGTATTCCTGCTTTATTTGATTCAGTTTCCAACTCCAAAATAATTGCCCAACCGCGCAATACTGGACCTCGTAAACCTAAAAATAATTTATTCCCAATGGCAACTAATCCTTCAATGTCCAAGCCGTTATCTTTAGATGGAATAGCCGCATTAATAAAAGATTTGAGATGTCTATCTTCTTTCAAAAGTTCAAAGAGAATGTTACGTTTATCCGTAGTTTCTACACAAGCTGCGGTCAATTTTTCTCCATCTACCAGAGAGCAAGACTTGACCAACTTGCCATCGATTACGGGGATTCTCGCTAAGAAAAATCGATTGAGATCTGTAGTAACTGTCGCCAGTCTATCTAAATCTTTTGCATCATTTTTGCCCTATACTTTTTTGCGCTTGGTGCTATGGGAACCAGTTAACCACAAATATCCTTCGGAATAGTCCATCCCTTCAATATCAATTTCATCTTCAGTGTTGAATAACTCGATATAATCTTTCAACTCAAATCGTTGATGTTTTCCATAATAATGATTTCCTACAGGAGACAAACACTCAACTCCAATCATTTCATCCGAGCCAATCCATAGTTTGCCGTCAGGAGAAAATGCAGCAGCAGATATATCTCCTATCACATCGCTAGCTTTAGTTTCAAAATTGAGTAATATTCGACTGAGTAAAAAGTATGGTGTTCTAGACATAGGAATTATCTTGAGTATAGATCTCAAAACTAATTTAAAAATCTCATAAATTAATCTATCTAGAAAACTATGTTCGATCTTGATTACTAGTTTTCTAGTTAAGTATCAATTACACCTATCTTTTGAAAGATGAACTAAAAGCACAATTATTGTGCAATAGATATTAGGACTCTTACTAGTTACAAGTTGCCAGAGTCTTCTTTGTCTTCAATTTAGAAATAAATTACGGCTGCAAAAATATTCGCACTTCTTTAAATTCTTTAAAATTATGTCTCAACCACAATCATCAAGCAAGCTCAACTCAACCTGGGGTAAATTTTCGATTAAACAAGCAGCGCAAGATACACAAAATAAATTACAAGGGGCGGGAATAGATCCGCAAAAAATAACCATAGAGACAGAGGATTTTTTAAATCCTGTGAAGCTAGAAGATACAGAAGCGATCGCTAATTTAAAATCTGGCGCAATTACGGGAGGTGTTTTTGGGGCTTTGATTGGTTTATCTATCAGTTTAATCTCAACTAATTTTGCTGATTTAGGATTAGAAGCCTTAAAAAACTTCCAAGCTATTAATTATTTTGCACCTATTATGGGGGCGATAATCGGGGCTGCGGGAATTAGTTTGATTTTGAGCTTAAGTGGTGCAAACATTATGCAAAGAAATAGAGAAAGTGGATTTACTTCCAAAAGACACTTAGTTGTAGTAAAGGGAACAGCCGAAGATGTAGCTCTTAGTCAACAAATCATCGCTCAACAAGGTGGAGTAGTAGAAGAAGCTGACAGAAGATGATATGGAAACAACCTTAGAAGTGCGCTGGTTTGTAAAAGGAATGCTACCAACATTAGTGCAGCGTTGGTTTAGACTAGAATGTCCAGGTAAATTTATTACTAAATCGGAAGTTAGAAAAGATTGGTATGGCGATCGCAAAAAGAACAACAGGTTCACCTTAAAAAATATTTTATCCCACGAAGTAGCTCCTCAAGAAGCGAGTCTCAAATTTCGCCAGGGTAATCTTGAATTAAAACTGAGAAATCAAGAGTTTGGTATTCATAGATTGACTCAGATAAATGATTTATCTGCTTGCGAGGGTAGAGTGGAACAATGGTGTAAATACGATTGGTTAGAATTAACTGACTTTGTTTCAGTCCAAGATTCATTTGACGATACCAGTTGGATTGGAGTTGAAAAAAAACGAGAGCAAAAAATTGATTGGGGTGTAAAAAGTGAGCTAACTCGTTTAAAAATAGATCGTCAATCTTGGTGGACTATCGCTTTTGAGATGAATCAAAATAATCTCAATAGGCAACAATATAGCCACTTTAAAAAACTAGTCCAGAAAGCTTTGCAAACTTATTGTGGTTCAAAGTTATCAGCAAACAATTCCTATGGCTATAGTCGCTGGCTGCTAGAATTTGCCCCTCAAACTTTACCATATCGGCAAACAGACATAGGCATTCGTTTAAGTAATGAGTAATAAGTAATAGCGGTCGCTTTAAGGCTTTACTATAATCTATATTTGGCTAAAATTGAATAGAAATCATTACCTAAAATGACGTGACTTTCACCAACTAAGGAATAGCTAGCTCTCGACGTCAAGGACAAAAATTTAATGTTGGAGGAGCGTGGACAGAAGAAAAAGAAATTGAGATCGATACCATAGAAGAAGTCATCGCAGACTCAACATTCAATTATGAATCTAGAGGACAAAAGTCAACGTCAAAGTCATCCATAGACCAAATTAGAGCTGAATTATTTGAAGAAAGATGTACCCCCTCAGTTGAGCCAGAATATCAGGATGAGTCTCACAGTTGGGGGACAGATAATGAGACAGAATCAGAGGAATATCAGCACTTTCTTGGTCGTTACGAATAGTTATCACAATTTCGTTTTCTTTTAATGGGATTTAGAAACAAATCAAACAATTTAGATAATTTCTTGACCTTAGAGTAACTTAGGGCTTTAGGATGATGCACATTGGCTTTGAAGGTATGAAATATTCCAAATCGGTGAGTTTTGCCAGATTGCTCAAGTTACTGCTAGTTTGCTGTGCTATTACGATGAATTTGTTTTGTTTAAACTGATTAAATGCGATCGCAATACGGGCTATCTTTTCTATAGGGTAAAACAGTTGACTCAACTCAACCGCATTGTTGCCCTGAAAGATTTAGCAGATACTTTAGGTAGTCTAGCAAAATTAGAATAACTGCTGTAAATGTTAAGACATATTTGATTATCGAAATACTCATCTAAAACTCATAATCAATCAATTCAATAAAAGGAGTCAATGTAAATGTGATAACTTACTACTGATGAATAGCTGTCAAAAAAAGATAGGGATTAAACTCTCTATTATTTTTTCTATTACTATTTTTTGTTCGGATCTTTGTGTCCGAATCCTTAGTAAAAACTATCCTCAATTGGATCTATATTTTTTGTATTTTTTACAGCAACGCAGGCATCTAATATTAGATTTTATTTTTCCGACTATTTATCAAATTGGTACGGCTGAAGTTACGGGTTTAATAGTTGCCTGCATTTTATTATTTTTAATTCGCAAGCGTTATTGGCTGGAAGTGAAAACCCTAGTATTTGCAACGTTAGGTATTCTCATCCTTGTCGATCGCATTCTCAAGCCACTATTTGATCGCCGTCGTCCTCCCAAGCCTAGATTAGTCGAAGATTTAAGTCGAGAAAGCTTTCCTAGCGGTCATGCTGCGGGTAGCGTGGTATTGTATTTTTATCTATCTTTCATTATCTGTCTGAGATATCCCCAGAAAGCTAAATATGTCTATACTTTAGCTACAATCTTTATTTTATTAATTGGCTTTAGTAGCGTATATGTCAACGCACATTGGGCAACAGATATTATTGCAGGTTATGCTTTTGGCTATTGTTGGTTGATGATTAGTTTGATTTACTTTCGATTTTCAAAATGTAAGCAATAAATATAGCGGCTTTCATATACACGAGGTGTGGTCTGATGCTTTAGTTTTGGCTAATAGCTAATGGCTAATTAAGACATACGTGACATCCTCTCAGTTAGATACAATTAATCTCGCTTTCCTAAGCAAAAATCTTAATACAGTTTCTTTTTCAGCCAAAATATCGGCTCTGCCTTCCATGCCCAATTGCAGTACACAATGGGAATTTCCTTGTCCAAAAGTTGAGCTTTCTGGTTCAATAATTACTTCATACAGACTTTGAGCATTGATAGTGTTGTCTGAAGTATTGCCTTGGACTGGAATAGCGTCGGGAGATATTTTAGTAACTGTTCCTTTAAGTATTCCGTAGTCGGGATAAGGACAGGCAGAAATTCTAATTTGAGCAGGTTGTCCGACAGTCACTTGACTAATATCTTGGGGGCTAACGTAAGCTTTTGCCCAGAGAGAAGTATTTTCAGGAGCTATTTGAGCGATCGCTGTTCCTGCTTGTACATTTTGACCAGAGTTGTGGAGGTCTAACTGAAACAGTGTCCCACTAGCAGGTGCTTTGATAATTGTGCGATCGCGATTAATTAAAGCTTGGTGTAATTGTTTTTGATGTCTTTCTAGCTGTTTTTGATTTTCAATCCCCTGTTGTTTGAGGGCTTCTTGTTCGCGGTTAAGAGTAGCAATCGTCACTTTGCCACCAGCATGAAATTGACTAATGCGTTTGCGGGCAATTTCAACTTCGGCATTGCTAGGGTTTAGTGCTGCACCCATATTATTTAGTCTTGCTTTGGCTGCTGAAATAGCCTGCTGTTGACGAGATATTGCACTTTGATATCCTTCGACAGTTGCTTGCTGGACAAAAACTTGTTGTTGTTGTTGCTGATAATCTAAAATAGCTTCATCTAAAAGATCTTGAGACAAAGCACCACTAGCAGCAATTGCTTGGTAGCGATCTGATTTGGACTTGGCAGACTTTGCGGCGACTTTTTGAGATTCTAGGGTGGCTTGAGCCGACTGGAGTTCTGCTTGGGCTTGGGCTAATTCTGCTTGAGCTAAACTATAATTAGCCTGGGCTTCTTCAACCTCGGCAGAGGTAGTAATTAGGCGATCGCGATGGTCGCGACGGGTTCGATTTAGCTCCAATTCAGCTTCAACGATTCCATCATTAATGCGTTCTTGTTCTGCGATGATTTGTCTTATGATAGCAGATGTTTGGGCGTAAAGTTGTTGTTGCTGTAGTTTTCCTTGTTGGATTTGATTTTGTAGTAAATTAACCTCAGTTTCTAGGGCAGAGTTATCTATGGTTGCAATAACATCTCCTTTTTTAATTGCCTGGTTTTCTTGGACTTGAAGAGAAACTATCGTGCCAGAGGTTTCTGCTTGCACTAACTTTATTTTGCCGTCAGGACGAATAGTGCTATCAGCTTTGACCGTAACTCGATAGGGGGTAAACGCAGCCAAGGCGATCGCTATTCCTACTGAGCCAACCAGAAACATGCCTCCTAGCCTTGTCCAGAGGCTAACTGATGGCATAAAGTCATTTTCATCAACTAAGCTTAAGGCATTGTGATTTGTTGCTAAAGCTAGGCTAGGGGTTGGTTTTTGAACTACTATTTCTGGAGTAAGGCGATCGGATAATTCGACTGCTTTAGAAGCAGGAACAGTATCGGTATTTTCCGACTTATATCCTGAGATTGCCAAACTATCGACAAGATCCTGAAAATCAGCAATTTTGATTTCTGATTCACCTATCATTGTTTGGACATAGCGCAGCAAATTCCAGAAAGTGACCTGGATTAAAAAGGGATCTAGCTGGTCAATTAGTTTTTGAGCAATTTCTTCGGGAGTATAGCCACAGAGAATACCTTTCAAGCAAAATTTTTCTAAGTTATTTAAAGCCTGGTGTTCTTTGTGAAGCTTAATCGCTTCTAAGCGTTTATAGAGTTGAGGTAGATTCCAATTTTGTTCTGCTTCTGCAAATATTTGTTGG
>CAKZYI010000865.1 GCA_937884735.1 uncultured Pleurocapsa sp. | reverse complement strand
TGATAGTAGGCTGGCAATTTATCCCATGATTGAAAACCCAGAAATTCTACCTGTGCTTGATAAGCTGCTAGCTGCTGTTGCAACTCTTCTTGTAGCTCTCCTGTTCCCAAAATGTTTAGTCGAACATGAGGAAACTCACTAGCTAATTTACTAAAAGCTGTAGCTATAAGATCTACTCCCATCCGGTGGATCAATGCACCAGAATAAAGAAAAAAAAATGGATGTGGTTGAGATGATTTTTGCTTTACTGGATGAAAAACGCGGTCTAGCTTAGAAAAATAAGGCAAATTAAAATATTCACGACGAGAACCAAATTCCTGTTGATATTGATTGATTGCCCATTTTCCTACACCCCAAATTGGTACGGGGAATTGGTGTAGTTTTGATAGTTTCCAACGTCGATATAAATAGCCCAAAAGCCCATCATGTTTGCAGCCAGGACGCTCTCCCCAAAAACACCATTTTTTTTGATTTCTAATACAAAGATCGATTAACTGTTCGATGCGAGGATGTTGATAATAATTAAAAACAATTAAATCGCTGGTTTTGATTTCTTGACAGACAGCATCATACTGTTCGTCGTGATCGTCTAAAATCAAATAATCGTGTCTAATATTAGACTTTTCCCAATGCTTGGCGATCGTGGAATTGGAACGCGAATAAAGATATCCTGCGGTTAATAAAATAGAATCAGAGTCTGCCAGAGCATTAAATAGTTCTACTTGATAGGGTGATGGAATATGAGTCAGGATGAATAACTTGTCCTTAGTAGACATAAATCTATTACCTCAAATTATATTTAATCAAGACTGGGGAAAAGAAGATTTGCGAACCTTGGGCAAAAGCAGCCAAGAAATAGCCATCCAAGCAAAAAGCGCGTAGCTCATGAGGATAATATCGATCATTGCTCGAACTCCCGCAAACATAGCCATTACCATCAAGCTGTAGACCAATCCCCCCGCTGAATCTGCATCTTTGATCAAAAGACCACTAATCATTCTGGCTAAACCCCCATATAGCAAGCCTCCTACAAATACAGCAATCCAACCGCCTGTGATGTACCAATCACCGATCACGGAATGAGTTAGAGCAACCCCTCTTTTACCAATAATTGCTGCTAAATCAAAGCCTGGATTTGTGGGCTTGTTTTTCCAAATAGCACGAGGAATTGGTCTAATCAAGGCAAAAACTATCTGTTTTTCATATACAAACGAGGCATAGCGCGGGACAATAAATACCGTTTGACTCAGACGATAGAAATTATCATCAACATGAAGATGTTTATAAATAGATTCTCTTGATTCTGTCTCATCAAATGCCGCAGCAAATCCTGAACCTCGAAAGTTCAACATGTTTTGCATAACGGTGAGTAGCAAAGCCATGCTAATAAAGGCGATAAGTAGCTCCTTGAGCTTTAATTTGCGCTGTTCGATTAGCCAACATATAATCGCTGCACCAAAAATCACTCCAATAACTCTTCTGCTCCCAGATTGAGCGAGAAAAATCGCCATAAAAAGAGATAAAAAAGTAGAGGTGACTATTAGATAGCTGAATCGCTTACTACTGACCATAAACAAAACTGACAGAGTTGGCAATAAATAGCCAAAATAGCTCAGATGATCTATAAAAGAACTCCATCCACCCAAAGCCGCTCTTGTCCAGGGCGCGGACCAGCGATCTACAAATAAATAGCCCACCATTGTTATTGGATTGAAGTTGCAAGGATAAGCATATTTCAAAATTCCAATGCTAAAAAAAATCAAAATCAGCTTGAATAGGGTCTTACTGTGTAGCTTGTGAGAAGAAGATTTAATAATGGATTGAGGAAGGGATAAGGAGTTCATCATGGCAGCTACCCAGACTCCCACAACAAACAATCCAATCCCAAAAAAAGCTCCCTTAATGCCAGGAAGCCAGGTTTCTTCAATTACGTAGGCTTTTTGCAATAAATCTAGCAATAGCCAGTATATAGGAGCTAGAGCGAGTATATGTTCTGCTCTAAGGAGAGTTTTGGGGTTTTTGATGGCTGCACTAAAAGGAGCAATGGTTAACCCGATGGTCATCATTACAGCAGAAGGAAACAAAGAATCTGCTCCCGATGCACTTTCTGGAATTAGAAAGATGGCGAGTAAAGTCCCGCAGATAGTCCCCACGATGCCGAACATGGGATAAATTGGATATTCTCGATTTAGGAGACGAGATTTTAAAGGTCTTATTAATGCACTTTGATTGACTTGCATATTTATTTAACGATAATAATAAGCTGCTAAGTATTTAAATATTGAATTTAATATAAAAAACTATTTTTTTACATCAGCAAAAAACAACACAGATCAATTTGTTAGAAATGCGTAATAGTGTTTATTTTTAAGCAATATTCTGCAAATTATTGGTCAAACTATTTAGGCTAAATAAGTCTAAAGCTGATTGAGAATTTTGCGACCATTGATATAGCTTGTTTGGGTTGTTTATACAGTTAAAAATACTTTTTGCAATCGTTTTTCCTGTTACTTGTGGCTATATTAACCCATTAATTTGATCTTTGACCGCTGCACCACAAAATTTTGAGGTAATTATTGGTAAACTCCAAGCCTGCGCCTCTAGTTGAGTCAAGCCGAAGCCATCAGAATGGGTGGGAAATAAGAAAATATCTGCTTGTTGATAATATTTAGTTGTTGTACCGCGGGATACTTTCCCAAATATTTTGACCTGTTTATTTTCTATAATTGTTTCAGGAAAGGTAATTCCAACTGAACCCACAAACCAAAACTCTACAGGTTCATTTTTTAACAGCTCAATTGCTTCTAAAATTGCGGCAATACCTTTACGTAAAATTACTTGACCGAGAAATAAAACTCGTAAAGGTCTTGCTTGAGAAAATTCATGAGGATAGTGACGAATAAAATTTGAATCTTTAGCTGGAGAGTTATAGGCTAAAGGAATAATTTTAATTTTTTCTGGTGCAACACCCTTTTTTTCTAAAGCTTGTTTTGACCAATGAGAATTGACCATAATTCGCTCGGCAAGAAAGCATTCTTCTTGCCAATTTTGCCAATATTGTGGTGGTGCTGGTTGCCAAAGCGATCGCAAGTGGGGATAGCGATTTCTTTCTTGCACAATATATTCTTCTTCCAATAAGCCTGGATCTATTTGACCTAAAATAGTATTCCAGCCACGGCTTTTGGCATATTTGAATATATCCAGCGCAGCATAACTATAGGCAAAAAGGTTAACCTGTTGGTCTGGTTTTATATTTTGTTTTTCTAAGGCGGCAATAGTACGATTTTGAAACCTAAGATTGCGATCGATTGTCTTTTGCCAGCCAGAAGATTTTTTCGCCTTTTGAATTAACTCAAAATTAATTAAAGAATTATTAAAAGAACTCACTTTGGCATTAGCTAGCTCTAGATGGAATCTTTCTCTTAGTGCTGGCAAACAGGATTTTGGCAATCGATTAAACCAAGATTGAGATTCTACCCAGGCATCAGTTACCAGTCTATTGAGACGATTTTGCTGCTGTAAAACCCTAGGAATAGCATAATGTTCTCTTGCTCCCAATTGGCAACAAATCCACTGTGAATTAGACATTTTGATTGAGAATAGAGTTTCTAATTATGGGGTAAATCTTGCCATTGATTAAAAATATCAAAAGACATAGTGTGGCGATTATTTTGATATCGCATGATGTCACGAAATCCTGCTATCTCTCCTTGAATCAAACCAAGCCTGCGTACTTTTAGTGATAGTAATAAGCGAGAAACTAAAGTTCTAGTTTGTTTAATTAGCTTGAGGTTATTAGGAACAAACCAATCATTCCACAACACATTATTTCGAGAGCCATAAAAGTCCATACGCCACCAACTTCTGCCTTCATTAGAGGCAGTATGATGAACCAAAAAATCAGGAAAATGATAACAGTATAGATTTTTTTGGAAAGCTCTGGCTGCTACTTCCATTTCTTCTCCTTGATGGACTAATTCCTCACGATAGCCACCCAGTTTTAAAAAGCGATCGCGATGTAAAAGATGTCCACAACCAACAAAAGATCTAACTTGGTAAGGTTGTTGGGAATCTGAACTATTTTCGTGTCTATTTTGAACAGGATTGTAAATAGGAAAGCTCAAGCAAAACAGATCTTCTTTTGTGTTAGCAAATGCAACCGCAGCGGCTAAAGAGTTTACCACAGGATAAGAATCATCATCCAAACTAAAATAATATTTAGTTTTAATCACCTCTGCTAGTTGATTGCGTCTGACAATTAATCCTTGAGAATGTTCAAATCTTTTAAGTTCAATTTTTGCCAAATCAAAGGCATTTAAATCGAAAGGACAAGAAATATCTGAACCATCATCAAAAATAATTATAGGTAAATAACCTAAACCAACTTCAACAATTTTAGTCAAAGTTTTTTCTAGATCTTGCCAGCGATTTTTAGTGGTAATACCAATTGAAACTAACTCAGATAATTTGGGATCTGTCATAACTTTCATTACAAATCTAACAACTAACTGTTACTGGAGTTTTGTACTTAATTACTCTTGCAGGAGAGCCAACAGCGATCGCATTTTCGGGAATATTTTTTGTTACAATGCTCCCTGCGCCAATTACCGCATCATCCCCAATGTTTACTCCCTTGAGAATGACCACATTAGCACCAATCCAAACGCGATCGCCAATTACTACATCCTGAGCCACCATTGGCTGTTTGAGAGGTGGTAATGATGGGTCTAGACCATGGTCGTGGTCGGTCAGGTAGCAATTTGGACCAATGCCACAGTCACGCCCAATTTTCAACGATTGGATTGCATCGATAAAGGTATGGCGATTAATATAGGTATTCGCACCAATAGAAATCTTGGAATGAGATAAGGTTTCTCCACTACAGAGCAGAGTTACACCACGATCTAAGGCACAGTTAGCTGCAATCTCTTTATCTGAATGGTTACGAGGAATCTCAATCTGTCGCATCCAAACATAGCCATTTAACTTCACTCCTAAATGGCGATAATAAAAATTACGCAAACGGCTTGCTAATCCTTGAGCTATTCTTTTGACCAACTCAGTTATTTTGATAATAGACTTCATGGTTGATTACCAGTAGTTTGATAGCGGCTGTAAATTATTTCAGAAATTCCACTTAATTTTCCGCCCAATATCTTAGGTAAGGATTGCCACCCTTTGCCAGACATAACGTAAGTAGTAATATTAAACAACTGAAGAACAATTAGCTTGCAATAGTCTATTAAGCCATTTCTTTCCAAAATCTGGGTCATCACATAATGACGATTGACTAAATCCATTTTGGCTAGCACTCCCAAATTATTTTTGTGATCTCCTGGTTGAGAGTCGTGGAAAATACGCGCCGTGCGAGCATTAGCTAGCTGCCATTGTTTGCCTACCATCAGAGAAAGAGTTAAGTCTTCCATCAATGAATAGCCTGTAAAAATTGGCGGAAATAGAGGACTGGGCAAAGCCTCCCGTCGATACATGACGCAGGTAGTATTGAGCCACTCTACGGGGACAACTTCTGGTAGCTGAGGATTGTCTTCAGGCAGTAAATTCAAACCAGGACCAATACATTTTCCTGCATAGCTTGACTCTTTTCGACCATGTAACAGTCGAAATAAGAAGCGACTTGCTTTACCAGGAGATGAATATTTTTGATTAGTGATCATGGCATTTACACCGCCTAACTTAGAGTCATTATTGAGAGCTTGCCAAAGTTTTGCTACACAATTGGACTCTAAAATAATGTCATCGTCAAGCAGCCAAACAATATCTTGAGTGGCGTACTGCATTGCCTGATTACGCTGAGTTGCCGCACCCGTTTCTGTGGCTCGATGATAAATAATCTTAGTTCTAAGATTGAGAATTTCGCTGTAGCAGACTTGTTTTGTTTGGTCGTTTTGCGATCCATCAACCACAATCATTTCTACGGGCTGCATTGATTGTTGAGCCAAGCTATGGAGCATTCTTTGGAAGGAATGGCTGCGATTTCGAGTTGCAACTATAGCAGAAACATTAAGTATATTAAACATAATTATTAAGAGGCTAATTCTACTTCTCTAAATAGCTGTTGAAATCTTGCTGTCCAAGTATGGTCGCGTAAAGCTCTTTGATAACCCGCTTCTCTAAGTTTTTCTGCTTCGCTAGGATTGTTTAAATAATATTTGGTCTTGGCTGCCAGTTCTTCTTGAGTGCGATAGGTATCAATTTCTTTGCCTAGTTCGTAAAATTCGGCTATCTCATCGGTATAGCCAGTTAGATAACAGCTACGACACATGGGAGCTTCAAAGTCACGCAAACGAACATGAGGAATTAACCTTGAACCTGGACGAACATCCGCCCAAACATTACTAATGTTAAGTACTACTTCATAGCTAGAAAATACCGAACAAATTAGCTGAAAAGAAATTGCTCCTTTGGCAAAATCAATAAATAAAGGTGATAAATTATTAGTTGATTGACGATTTTGAATTTGATGACCAGTGCGAATTAGACCAGAGATTAAATTGCTTTTGCGTATATTTTGACAAACTACGTTGAGGTAACTATGGGAGCTTTTAGGCTTAATCTGTTCTCGTCCTAAATACTTTTCTTCTTTTTGCTCAGATGACTTTTGTTTAGCTGGAGAACTACCTATTCCCCAGCCTGGACCATAAATATCTCCGGGAATTTGTTCTTCTATTAAACT
>CAKZYI010000864.1 GCA_937884735.1 uncultured Pleurocapsa sp. | reverse complement strand
TGCCATTAAACGCTCCTTCTGTAAAAGCTATTTTTCCAGCTAAGTTTGGCTTTTCCAGCGATCCCTTAAGAGTACCAACAGTGTTGATTTCCCCTGCGATATCAACAGGAATTTCGACAAAGTTAGCAATATTATCAATTGTCAAATTGGCAACGGCAAAGGTAGTATCGAGGTTTTGGGGAGACAGTTTGCCCCGCAATGACATCATGGCATTTTCATCCCCCAACTCAGCCTTGGCTAAATCTACTTCTGTTCCCTCAAGTTCGCCTTTGACAAGCAGTTTGGGAATGCTAATATACTGAGATTCTTCAATAACCAAACCCAAAGGTGACACAATATTGGGATAGGCTTCGGTTGGTTGCCATTGCCAGTTGTTGCCTTCTACCCTAAAGTCTGCTTGGGGTGTTTGAATTGTTCCTCCCAAGACTATTTCTCCTACATATTTACCCCGTATATCTAACTGTGTTGGTATATTTCCTGCTTCTTTGAGGGCTGCGTTGGCTTGAATTTGATTATTAACATTGCGTAATTGATTTAGTTTGCGGGTAATGGTTTTATCAACCAAATCCTTGTCTGGTGCTGGTTTTATCGCTGTTGGGGCGGCATAATCGGGAATATTAAACAGGTTAGTAACGTCTTGTATTGAGAACCAGCGAAAAGTAGTTAATACGTCTTGGATATATGCTTCGGGGATGTCTAACTTACCATCTATTTTTCCCGACTCCAGATCCAAAGCGGCATTTAGATTGTATTCGCTGTTGCCCAAGTCAAGGGAAGAAGTCGTTACTTCGGCAATATTTGAGCCAGGATCGTAGTTAAACGCCGCATCAAGCTGATTAGCCTGAATATAGCCTACTCCTGGGTTGTCGATCTCGATGTTACCCTGGGCTGCGAATGTGTAAAGATCGAGATCGATATTCCCTGTAGTTGTACCGCCCAATGCACCTTCAATTCCTGCTGCTTTTGCAGGGGCGATATTAAGCAATGCGAGAGGGAAATTATTAATATCTAAAGAAAAGCGATCGCCATTACGATCTCCTACAGCTACAATCGGATTATCGGTATTTTCTCCCTGACGCAGTTCTAGATTAGTGGGGAGATAGGGTAATTGGCAATTGTCATCGTTACAGGGTACGGCACTAGCTGCAATAACATCTTGTTCTCCTTCAAGGTTTAGGGCAATTTGCGCTCCTGGCTGTACCGCTAGATTGCCCGTCATGGCTGGATCGAAAACAATATCATTGAAGGCAAAGTTTTGGAGGCGTAAATCTCCTGTCTAATTTATATTCTCAGGGTTGTTGGGGGCAGATAATAACTGTTTGCCTCTAAACTGCCCGTCAAATGCCGCTTTACCTTTGATATTTACATTTTCGGCTACTAGACTGTTATCTTGAGTTGTGGCAGCAAGGATACTGTCTATGGGCAAGCGATCGAAGTCTAAATTAGCAGCAACATCTAGATTAGAACTTGCTACATCCAGGTTATTGGTAACATCAGTTAAGGTCAAATCTCCTTGAGCATTAATACTTTGTACTCCAGAGTTTACGGCAAGTTTATTGACCGATACAGGAATATTAAGCTGGTTATTAATTAAAGGATTTATATCTCCTGTCAAATTTAACTGGGCATTAATGTTATCGGTGGGAATTGAGGCTAAATTCTCAGGGGCAAATTTATCTAGTAGTAACTGGGAGCTAATATTGTTAGCATCGACATCAGCTTGCCATTGATTATTGTTCAAATTAGCGATCGCTTTTACTGTTCCTGCTGCTACATCTAAATCAGCATCTACTTGAGCATCTACCGTACTCAAATTAGGATTTTTGCCAAATGCTAGTAGCTGTTTTAATTCTCCTGATGCGGCGACTTTACTCGATCTGATATTGGCTGGGAGAGGTAAATCGGGTAAGACTCGATTTAAATCTATCTGGCTGGTATTGGCATTTGCTCGAACTATCCCCGAATCAACCCGACTGTTTACCGCTACTGCTTCTCCGTCTACAGTTAAATTTAAGTCTGCATCTGCCTTAAGACTATTTAAATTATCATTCTGGGGAATTTCTAGCAGTTGCTTTAATTTGCCTGAAGCATTAATTGTCCCTGACTGTAATTGCGTCGCCACGGGAAGATTATTTACCAGGCGATCGAGCTGAATATTGTTAGTAACTGCTTTGGCTACCACATTGCCATTATTTAACTGGCTATTAACCGCAACATTTCCACCGTCTACGTTTAGATCTAGATCTGCTGTACCCTGAATCTTTTCTGGCTCTAATTCATCGAGTTTTCCGTTTAAATCAAATTTAGCCGTTTCCACCGCTACAGGGCGACTCAGGTTCAAATTGGGGTTATCAACTTGGCTTAGAAAAGGAGTAAGATTGAGAGAATTGGCATCAATGTTAGCTTGCCACTGTTTAGTCTTTAAATCGGCATCTGCTACAACATCCGCTTTGCCATCACCGTAGGTAATCTGAGTATTTCGCAAAGCCAAACTGTTGTCAGCAAAAATAGCTTCTCCGAAACCTGAAATATCTTCTACATTACCAGCGTTTGCTTTTGCCAAATCCCATCTGACATTCCCTTTTGGGTTTTCTACAGTACCGTCAATTTGCCCTTGTGCATCAAGATTACCAATAGTTACTTGTTCGGGTAGCTGATAGTAAGGGGCGATCAATTCTTGGGTAGGTAAGTCGGCAATAAAACTAAACGCCAATGGCATATTATTAAATGCGATCGCTCGATCTTGTTCTAAAGCATCTTCTATATTGGTGATAATTGTGCCTTCTGCGGTAACATTTCCCCCCGTCGTAGGGTTAAGCTGGATATTTTCTAAGACAACCTTGGTCAAATCGGCACGAAAGTCAGCATTGATCTTTTCAAACTGAGTCTTATTTATTGTTACTGTCTGAGTATTGTTAATATTGCCTGTTAACTTTGGCTGTTCAATTTCTCCTCGCAGTTTTACCTGGGCTTCTACTTCCCCAACAAGATTTACTGGTACTTGCTCCATTAAGCCAGGAGGCAAACTAGCTAGCTGAAAAGGCAAAACAACCGCATTTAAATCATAACCACTGTCTAAATTTACCTTGCCATCTACCTGTGCTGTAATATCACCCAAACTTGCCTGAGTTTCTTGAATTTGAGCATTTCTACCACCAAAATTTAGTTTTGATTCTGCACTGACAGGGGCATCTAAATCTGTAGCTTCTCCTGTAGCGTTTTGGAGATTGAGCTTGCCTTTTATATTAGCGGAGGTTATTTCATCAAAGGAAGGAATATTAATATCCAAGTCTGCATTGAATACCCCCGTATTTATTTTTACTGGTAGGTTGGGCAACAGAGTAGACACATCAGACAATGCTAAGTCTTCCACTAGCAGCTTAGTATTGGTAGTGCCAGTTTCAAGTTCGGTTTCTCCTTGAATAGAAGCTTTTGCCTGTTCGACTCCTGCATCAAGATCGTAGTCGAGAAATCCATTTTTCTGGTTGAATCTACCGTTACCATTTAACTGTGCCTGGAGAGGATTTTGTTCGTAGGGTACAGCGGTGATATCTGCTCGATCTACATCGATATCAACATCAAAATAAATTAAAGGATCTTTTTTTTCTTTATTAGGATCGCTAGCTAGAAAATCGAGATTTATCCATTCTCCATCCTTTTCTTGTTCGAGATAAATATCTGGCTGAGTAAGGGTGACATCTAGAGGTAAAGTGCGTCTAAATAAGACAGGGAAAATATTAAACCCAACCTTGACACCTTCTACTGTAACTTTATCTGGATCTGTTGCAGTGGGAGGAATAACCGTCTCGCCAAATTCAATTCCTGATAACGAAAAGCCTTCAACTTGTCCTAAATCTATTGGGCGTTCGATAAACTTACCAATTTGATTTTCTAAAACAGGAGGCAATTTCTTTTTGACTAAAGTATCAAGCCCCCAATAACCTAAACTACCCAAAGCTGCGATCGCAACTATACCACCCGCTGCTTTTTTGGGTGAAGATTTTAGTTTATTTACCAACCGCTTTAGAAAGTCCTTTCTTTCTGGTTGTGGGTTGGGAGGCTGATTAATAGTAGTCATGGGTTAATTTTATAGGTAATATAATTCACCTAACAAAGTATCGAATACAAGTAAAAATAATTAATAAACGATCTTATACTTATTTTTGAATAATTAACCTCTCTCTGGAGTTATAAACAATCATGAACTCTTTTCATATAAGCGATTTAAACCGCATTTGATTGAAAACCAGTGATTTCTATGACGACTGCTTGCAAGTAGAGAATAGCAATTATGTTTCTCTAATTTTGTCTTGTTCGTTGTTCTATACAGATTTAAAAATCATGAGGCACAAGCAAAAACTGACTCCTGACTAATAACAAAAACTAAAATATTTAACTTCACTCTATTAATAGCAAAAACTACAATAAGCAATTGTACTCAGTTAAATTATTAAAAAACGATTGTTCCAGGGGTTAACTTTAAGTTACATTAAGTATTTATTTAGTTTTGAAAATTTTTAAAGTCAAAATTAATTGTTTTTAATAAACATAAATACAATTACTCGTAAGTAATAAAAGTTTTCAGAAAACATCTTAATTAATTAAATTGAGCGATCGCACAATAGCCAATTTTATAAAAGCACAACTTTGGATATGGCTAAAACGGTACTAAATACCAGAAAAAGCTGCCTATTAATTAAGTTTTCTCGATGACTAGCCTTAGCAAAAAAGTAAACAGTTGTCTTTAATATTACATTAAAGTCAATGTCTAAGCTATGGCAATTCAAATATCATACAAAACATTAAATTTCAGTTTAACCAGAATCAAGAAAATGGCAAATAAAGATTTCTTTCTCAGTCCAGACGATGCCCAAACGTTAGGCGATATTAATTATATGAAAAGGTCTGTTCGAGTCAGACATACTTTTCCTAAAACACTAAAAAATCCCAATGGTTTTGCTGTCGAAAAAGAAGTATCTTCCTCAGACGACAGATCTTTCAATAGTTTTAATTCACCCACTATTGAACCAACTCAAAATATCAACAGCAATTTTAGCAATTTTACCTCTGAACCAATAAAAAGTACTCCTAAAAAGCGTCCTCAAGGGTCTAGCATGGACATATTTCGCAATATGGCTCGTAATATTGGTAAGAAATAAATTGCCAGCTAACTATTAATCAAAAATAAGAAAAGCGATCGCCTAAATTCTTAGTAAAAAGCGATCGCCTACACACGAAACTTATAAATTTTTAAACAGTAGTACCAAGCTGTACAGAGCCATCAACTACCTGTACGGGATAGGTGGGAACTTTAATTTCAGGATCGTCAAGATATTCCCCTGTTTCTAAACTAATGTTTTGTTTATAAATGGGTGCTGCAACTTTAACAACGCCATTGCGATCGCCTACTATACCGCGAGATAACACATAAGCCTTGCCAAAAGGATCGTAATTATTGAGGGCATAAACTCGTTCTGTTTCTCCCAGGCGAAATATTGCTACCTGTTCGTCATTAAACAGGGCGCATACTCCAGTGTTGGGCTTGATATCGGTTATCTGACACACGGTTTGCCATTGTGTAGCGGTTTTGTTATTGGGTATTGCTTGAACCATAATTACTAATTACTAATTACTGATTACTGAAAAGCTAAACAGTCAAACTGGCTTTTTCGTCAATAGTTGCGGGGCGTTTTTGTCCTCTTTCCTCTACATAAGTTAAACTGGGATCTGGGCGATCGCTATTTACAAAATGACGAAGTTTGGATTCGTCTTACAAATTAGCTTTCCATTAACATTGATAAGTGTAAACAAGATGTTGCATTTTCGCCTCTAGATCCTTGCAGATACCCAACGAATCATTAATAATCACGTCTTTGAGATAGTCTAAGCCGCCCTCTAGTTTGCTAAACCATACTGAAGTACGTTGTAGCTTATCAGCAGTGCGGATATAGAACATAAGGAATCTATCTATATATTTAATCAGGGTTTCCTTGTCAATATCTGTAGCTAATAACACCGCATGGCGAGGAGTCATCCCTCCATTACCACAAACATATAGATTCCAGCCGTTTTCTGTAGCAATGATGCCAAAATCTTTGCTCTGGGCTTCGGCGCATTCTCTAGTACAGCCAGATACAGCAGATTTTAGTTTATGAGGCGATCGCAAACCGCGGTATCTTTGTTCGACTTCAATCGCCAAACCCGTAGAGTCATCTACCCCAAAGCGACACCAAGTACTACCCACACAGGATTTTACAGTACGCAGGGCTTTACCATAAGCATGACCTGATTCAAAGCCAGCATCGCCTAAGCGTTTCCAAATTGCGGGTAATTGATCTACTCTTGCACCAAATAAGTCTACCCGTTGTGCGCCAGTGATCTTAGTATAAAGTCCAAATTCTTGGCTACTTCGCCGATAGTAATTAGTTTTTCGGGAGTAATTTCACCACCAGGTACTCTAGGAATTACAGAATACGTACCGTCTTTTTGGATATTAGCAAGATAGTAATCATTAGTATCCTGTAATCCAACGTGGGGAGTTTCTAAAACGTGTTCGTTCCACGTAGAAGCTAAGATGGAAGCAACAGTAGGCTTGCAAATTTCGCAACCCATTCCCTTACCATGTTGTGAGAGTAAATCGGCAAAAGTGTGGATTTTATTGACTTTAACAAGGTGGAATAATTCCTGACGGGAATATTCAAAGTGTTCGCAGACGTGGTTTTTAACTTCTACCCCTGCTTTTTTAAGTTCGGTGGTGAGAATATCTTTAACCAAGGGAACGCAACCACCGCAACCCGTACCAGCTTTAGTGCAGCTTTTGAGTTCTCCTAAATCTGTAACACCATCAGAAATTGCATTGCACAAATCCGCTTTGGAAACGTTGTTACAGGAACATATTTGCGCCGTGTCGGGTAAGTTATCAACTCCTAGTAGTGGTGCGCTTCCTCCTTCTCTGGGGGCTACTAATAAGTCTTCGGGATGGGGAGGTAAGGTGATTTCGTTTTGTACTAGCTGCAAGAGATTGCCATAGGCAGAAGCATCGCCAATCAAAATACCACCGAGTAACAGTTTGCCATCTTCTGAAACGACTAGTTTTTTATATGTACCGTCTATCGCATTTTTATATACTAATTCTTTCGATCCTCTTTTTCTGTCAAAGTTATCCCCAAAACTAGCTACATCTACTCCCTATAACTTTAGTTTAGTAGACATATCCGCACCAGTGAAGGTTTGAGCGCCTACCTTCGTAATACTATCGCTGGCGACTTCTGCCATAGTGTAACCAGGGGCGACTAAACCAAAAATACGTCCATTATAAAGAGCGCACTCTCCAATAGCATAGATATCAGGATCGCTGGTAACGCAGTTGTCGTTAACAACAATACCGCCTCGTTCGCCAATAGCCAAATTGCATTCCCTCGCCAAGTTATCGCGGGTGCGAATACCAGCAGAGAAAACAATCATGTCGGTTGACAATTCAGCACCATCGGCAAACTCCATTTTCACTAGCTTGCCAATTTCACTGACAATGTTGGTAGTAGATTTACTGATGTGAACCTTTACTCCCAACGCTTCGATTTTTTCTTTTAATACTTCTCCGCCAACTTCATCAATTTGTACGGGCATCAATCTAGGGGCAAACTCTACCACATGAGTCTCTAAACCCATAGATTTTAGAGCATTGGCGCATTCCAAGCCCAGTAAGCCACCGCCCACAACTACCCCGACTTTAGATTGCTTACCCCAAGCCTCCATGTTCTCCAAGTCTTCGATAGTACGATAGACAAACGTACCAGGGCCATCGTTACCTTTAATAGGAGGTACAAAGGGATAAGAACCCGTAGCTAATATCAGCTTGTCATAACTTATCTCGACACCATTAGCTGAAGTTACAGTTTTATTATCTCTGTCTATAGCAACAACGCGGTCGCCGATATGAATCTCGACATTATTATCCTGATAGTATCCTGGTTCAACTAAAGTCAAATCTGCTGCGGTTTTGCCTGAAAAGTATCCGCTGAGGTTGACGCGATCGTATGCAACACGGGTTTCTTCGCAGAAGGTAACTAAATTCCACTGTTGTGATACATCTTTTTGTACCATCAACTCCAGGAATTTATGACCAACCATACCGTTACCAACTACGACTAAATTCTTTCTGTTGGTCATATGATGATTTTATCCAAACGTTCTACATACTCTCAATGTACATATTTTGTTGGGTTTGTTAACGTTCTAAATGCTTTTTTAGCATTACCATAATGTTCTTTCTACATTAGTAAACTAAAATTACTGAGGAAGAATTTAATAGTCTTAAATAAATGTAGAGATTTAGATTATTTTAAACAAAAAAGCGATCGCGATTGTATTTACTAAAGCTCTCTATGAATTAATATTATCTTGCAGAGTTATTGCGATCGCATGCATCCAGCCTTTGATACCTGACTCTGACAAATTTTGCCATTCTCTTCCAGCAAAAGAGTAGGATCTAATCTTGAGAAAGTTGGAACGATAATTGATATATCAACAGTTTCTAGTAATGCTAAATCTTTTTCTGTGCTTCCTATTCTTATGGTGACAACCTTCTCGGAATTATTTGACTAACTCTTTTTGCCAAGGCAATATTTTATTCTGTTCTAAACTTCACCGAATCAGAGTGGGAAGGTAAGCCTTCGGCTTGAGCTAAAATTTGGATCGTGCTAGACATTTTTTTCAAAGCTGTAGAAGAATACTGAATCAAACTAGAGTGCTTCATAAAAGTCTCTACACCCAAAGCTGAAGCATAACGAGCCGCGCCTGAAGTAGGCAAAGTATGATTGGGTCCTGCCAAATAGTCTCCCGTAGCTTCAGGAGTAGAATTTCCAATGAAAATAGCTCCTGCATGACGTATTTGCTGAATTATGTCCCAAGGCTCTGCTATTTCCAACTCTAAATGTTCTGGAGCAAATAAATTAGAGAGTTCAGCCGCTTCTTCCAAAGAACTTACTATGACGATTAAACCGTAGTGAGCGATCGCCTTTTCCGTTAGAATTTTACGAGGGTGATTTTCTAACTGCTTAGTCACTTCTTGTTGAACTTTTTGCGCTAAATCTTTACTAGTTGTAATTAAAATAGCTGCTGCCATCGGGTCATGTTCTGCTTGGGCTAATAAGTCTGCTGCCACATATACTGGGTTTGCCTGTTTGTCAGCAATTACCAAGACTTCAGAAGGACCAGCCAAAGAATCAATCCCTACCGTACCATAAACCATTTTCTTGGCTAAGGTTACATATATGTTTCCAGGACCAGTAATCACGTCTACTTTGGGAATGGTTTTAGTTCCATAAGCCAATGCTCCTATGGCTTGCGCTCCACCAACGCGATATATTTCTTCAATTCCTGCTTCTTGAGCTGCGACTAAGACTGCGGGGTTTATTTTGCCATCTTTACCAGGAGGAGTAACCATCACAATGCGGGGAACTTCGGCTACTTTTGCGGGGATAGCATTCATCAATACTGTACTGGGGTAACATGCTCTTCCGCCAGGCACATATAGCCCTGCACGGTCAACGGGAGTGTAGCGTTTTCCCAAAACCACTTCATTCTCTTCAAACTGCACCCAAGATTTGGGAACTCTTTGACGGTGAAAAGCTTCTATTTTTTGACATGCTGTTTGGATCGCACTAAGAAGATCTTTGGAAATTTGCTGGTATGCGGCATCTAATTCCGAACCACTAACCTTTAATTGGTTAGCAGTATATACTCGCCCATCGAATTTTTCCGTATATTCCAAAAGAGCGCGATCGCCATTTTGTCTAATGTTAGTAACAATCTCTCGAACAATGGCTTCTTTTGGTTGAATATCTTCGCCATTATTGCGATCGCCAATACGCGCCAATTCCGCTTGTGCCTCTGTTTGCCGATCAATTATTCGCAGCATCGAGATCCCCATTTCCATTTTTAGCTTTTAAACAATCTTAGTGAGCTTTCACTATCCTACCTATTATAGAAATCTTTACAGTGAAATATTCATATATATCTAGCTTAACGTGAAACTATAGTCGATTGCTTGGTTTATGCTAAATTTTCGTTTGTTTTTTTCCGATATTTTGTTTGTTATCCTAAAACTTGCTTAGTTTATGCCCTTGACACATTTCTTAAATACTTGCTACACTGTAAAATCCAATTCTATGTGTACTTTTTAAATTTCTTAAATCAAAGCAAATTTCTGTATTTACAACTGTGGCTAATTCCAAATCGGCAATCAAACGTATCAGAACAGCAGAGCGCAACCGTTTGCGTAACAAAGCTTACAAGTCTGCGCTTAGAACTTTAACCAAAAGCTATTTTGGTGCTGTAGAGACATATGCAGCCGAACCCACTCCAGAGAATATGGAAACTGTTAAGCAAGCTATGTCAGCAGCATACAGCAAAATTGATAAAGCTGTTAAACGCAAAGTTCTTCATAGAAACAACGGAGCAAGAAAAAAGGCTCGTATAGCTAAAGTTTTGAAAAAAGCAACAGCTTCTTGAATAAGACATCCACGTCCCATTCTGCCATCAGCTTAAACACTGTGGCACATTACTGAAGACCATAAAATAATAGGCAATACATCAAGTAGATGCAGTTAGTAGATACCCATGTTCACATCAATTTCGATGTTTTTCAAGGGAATTTAAGCTCGTTAAGGCAACGTTGGCAAGATGCTGGTGTAGTTCACTTAGTACATTCTTGTGTAGAGCCAAAAGAATTTCAGGGAATACAATCTTTAGCGGATCGTATCCCTGAATTGTCGTTTGCAATTGGCTTACATCCTCTAGACGTCGATCAATGGCATCCAGACTCCCCTCGGCAAATCAAGGAGTTAGCAGAGTCAGATAGTCGGGTTGTCGCTATTGGAGAAACAGGATTAGACTTTTACAAGGCAGATAATCAGGAAAAGCAAATTGTAGCTTTGGTGGAGCAGTTGAAAATCGCCAAAAAACTCGACCTTCCTATAATTATTCACTGTCGAGATGCAGCGGTTAAACTAAAGGAAGTACTTACAGATTTTTGGTCAACAGAAGGCTCGGTAAAAGGGGTAATGCACTGCTGGGGAGGAAACAAGGAAGAAACTGAGTGGTTTTTGGACTTGGGCTTTTACATTAGCTATAGCGGAATTGTCACTTTTAAAAATGCCAAGCAAGTAAAGGAAGCCGCCAAAATAGTTCCTATCGAACGCCTACTAATTGAAACAGACTGTCCCTTTCTAGCACCTGTTCCCCATCGAGGTAGAACAAACGAACCATCTTATGTCCGTCACGTAGCCGAACAAATAGCCACTCTACGAGAAACTGACCTAGACACAATTGCCCAACAAACTACCGCTAATGCTTGTCGGCTATTCAACATTCAGCTAAAGCCTTGAATAATAATCTAAAAAAATATCTTTTAAAAAAACTTTAGGTTTCTCAACTTTTCTCCAAGTCAATGGGTTGACTTTACCAGTTTTAAAGGCTCTCGAAGTTTTGCCATAAATCCAAAACATCAGCCCAATAAACTCAGCGCAGCTCATCACCAAAATCAACAGTAGTAACAGCTAGAATCTTCATGAATAATCTGACATATAACTTGCTACCGGACTTAATTGAAATTCAACGTTCGAGTTTTCGTTGGTTTCTAGAAGAAGGATTGATTGAAGAACTAAATAGTTTTTCGCCAATTACTGACTATACAGGAAAATTTGAGCTGCATTTTATGGGTGAAAACTATCGGCTCAAAGAACCCAAATACTCGATGGAAGAGGCAAAACGCCGAGATAGTACCTATAACGTACAAGTATATGATCCCACTCGCTTAATCGATAAAGAGAGTGGTGAAATAAAAGAAATGGAAGTATTCGTAGGCGATCTTCCATTAATGACCGACCGCGGTACCTTTATAATTAATGGTGCCGAGCGGGTAATTGTCAACCAAATTGTGCGATCGCCTGGAGTATATTACAAGGCAGAAACCGATAAAAATGGTCGTCGTACCTATTCTGCTTCTCTAATTCCCAACCGTGGTGCGTGGTTGAAGTTTGAAACCGATAAAAATGGTTTAGTTTGGGTCAGAATTGATTAGACTCGTAAACTCTCGGCTCAAGTATTGTTAAAGGCGATCGGTTTAAGCGATAACGAAATTATGGATGGTATTCGCCACCCAGATTTTTATCAAAAAACCTTAGATAAAGAAGGCAATCCTAGCGAAGAAGAAGCATTGCTAGAGCTATACCGTAAGCTACGTCCTGGTGAACCTCCAACGGTCAGTGGTGGCCAGCAGCTGCTAGAGTCTCGTTTCTTTGATTCTAAGCGTTACGACTTAGGAAGAGTTGGTCGTTATAAAATCAACAAAAAGCTTCGTTTAACCGTTCCTGACACCACTAGGGTTCTTACTACTACTGATATCCTTTCTGCAGTAGCCTATCTAATTAACCTAGAATTTGACGGCGGTAACACCGACGATATTGACCACCTAGGCAATCGTCGAGTACGTTCTGTAGGAGAACTACTACAAAACCAAGTCAGAGTTGGTTTAAACCGTCTTGAGAGAATTATTCGCGAACGGATGACCGTGAGCGAAGCCAATAGTCTAACTCCTGCTGCATTGGTTAACCCCAAACCCTTGGTTGCAGCAATCAAAGAATTCTTTGGTTCATCTCAGCTATCTCAGTTTATGGATCAAACCAATCCTCTGGCCGAATTGACCCACAAACGTCGTCTTTCAGCTTTGGGACCTGGAGGTTTAACCAGAGAAAGAGCTGGTTTTGCAGTAAGAGATATCCACCCTACTCAGTATGGTCGTATTTGTCCTGTAGAAACTCCTGAAGGACCTAACGCAGGTCTAATAGGCTCTCTAGCTACCTATGCCCGCGTCAACCCCTATGGCTTTATTGCTACTCCTTATTACCGTGTAGATAATGGTCGCGTGCTAAAGCAGGAAGATGTAGTTTATCTGACTGCGGATGAAGAAGATGACATGAGAGTTGCTCCTGGAGACGTAGCAACCGATGATGACGGCTACATCTTAGGCGAAAGTATTGCGATTCGCTATCGTCAAGAATTTTCCACCTGCAATCCAGACGAGGTAGATTATGTGGCAATTTCTCCCGTCCAAATTGTATCTGTAGCAACAAGTTTAATTCCTTTTCTAGAACACGATGATGCCAACCGCGCCCTAATGGGTTCTAACATGCAACGTCAGGCTGTTCCTTTATTGCGTCCCGAACGTCCTTTAGTTGGTACAGGTCTAGAGGCTCAGGCAGCTCGTGACTCTGGGATGGTTGTAGTTTCTCGCACCCACGGAATCGTTACCTATGTAGATGCGGAAGTTGTCCGAGTCAGAGTAGAAGAAGGTGAAAATGGGCTATATGCACCCGATCCTGGACAAGAAATTACTTACAAACTACAGAAGTATCAGCGTTCTAACCAAGATACCTGTTTAAATCAACGCCCTCTGGTGTACGCAGGAGAAGATGTTGTTCCTGGTCAAGTATTAGCAGATGGTTCTTCTACTGAAGGTGGAGAGCTAGCTTTAGGGCAAAACGTATTAGTAGCCTATATGCCTTGGGAAGGTTACAACTATGAAGATGCGATTTTGATTAGCGAGCGTTTGGTTTTCGACGATGTATACACTAGTATTCACGTTGAGAAATTTGAAATTGAAGCCAGACAAACCAAATTAGGACCAGAAGAAATAACT
>CAKZYI010000863.1 GCA_937884735.1 uncultured Pleurocapsa sp. | reverse complement strand
GATGAATCTCAGGCAAAACTTTTTGTCAAAATTTCCCACGAGTTAGGACATCTAATTCATTACGAACAAGATACAAAATTAAATAATATTGTCATTCTCAAACCAGACTGGTTAGCCAAAGCGATTAGCTTTGTTCTGGACGATCCTGAGATTCGTAAAGCGAAAGGATTAGTAAGTTTTGCAGATCTCAGTGCGCTTTGGAGTAATCCCCTTTTTGAAAATGAAACAGGCTATCCCGTTGAACTCCATGAAGTCTTTTTACGGTTGATGGAACGTTTTGAACTTTCCTATCAGGTAGTCTCGGAAAGATTTCAAGAAAACAAAGCCAACCTAATTGCCCAATTAGTTCCCGATAATCCTCCTGATAGTTTGCCTGACTGGGGAGATATTCCTTCAGGAGAAAAGCAACAGATGCAAATTTGTCGAATTGTCGATGAAAGGGGACAATTTGCTGAAGCAGAAGGCTTATTTTATCGTTTGATTGTGCGCTTGCATAAGTATTCTTTGGGACGTGAAGATTATGACCAAAGTGTCCATTGGCAAAGGGGTTTGATGCTAGATAATGATTATAATGGTCGTGCTTTGCTGGAATATGTTGATACAGACATTAGGATTACCGTCAAGGCGGTTTACCCCGAAAGATTTCTCTCTTATTTAACGGAAGAGATTATTTGGCTAGTTAATGATTTTTGGCAGGGTTTGCGCTGTAATGTGATGGTGTCTTGTATTAAACCCTGCGGCATGAATCAAATAGGCGCAGGACTTTTTGAAGTCATATAACTGATTGAAAGCAAGAAAAAAAATCGTCCAGAATATCCTTGTCCAGTTTCAGAATGTGATGAAAGGCAGAATATCGCTAAGCTACTCAATAATGCTACAATTAGTCAGTCTGAAGCAATAACTACTCAAAGCTTGCAGGAAATTCAAAAGAGTATAAAAGAAGTGCGTCAAGTCGTAATTAAAGCTGATCAATTTAACCATAAACGTTTTCAAATTCTCGATCGCGGACAAAAGAAAATTCTTAGCCAAGCAGAACAAGAGTTTGCTAACATCATGCAGACCTTGACTGATGAAGCAAAAGAAGCACACCGATTATTTAGCTTTAAACCAGTCGATCCAGGATTCTTTGATCGCCCTAAATGGATTAGTACTAAATTTCAGCTTACCTTATGGTGCGAACATTCCCGCGTACCCCTTCCTGTTTTAAATCCCAACAATCCCAAACAGGGCGTATATGAATTAACCCTCCCTCGCGAATGGTTGGTTAAAGCTGCACCCGTACTAAAAACAATATTTAAAACTTTGAGTATAATTGCCCCTGTAGCAGCTTCGGGGGCTAATCTACTGATGGATGATGCTGCCTATGAAGGAGTAAAAGAAGAGTTGGATTTGGCACAAAAAAGCTTAAATTTATCTTCATCTGGGGGCGGATCGAAACTCGATTTGCAAACTAATAGTGATGCACCAAAATTATCTATGGGTGACGAAATTCGTGCAGAAGGTTCGGTATTACGAGTGTTTCAAACCAAACTAAAAGAAAAAGATCCTGGTTTTGGTGGCTTGATTAGAGTCCAAAACCAGCGCAGAGAATTTCTTTGGGTTCATCCTCAATTTAAGGATGAGTATTGATTACTTTGCCATGTCAAACAATAAGATCTCAGTTTCAATATTCTCATTATTTGCATATGCGATCGCAATTTCCTTTTCGTCTACAATTGCTGCACCATCTCCTGCGGACAAAGTGCGATCGCCGAGTAATACTGTACCTTTAGTTACCTGTAACCATGCAACCCGATTATCTGCTATTTCGTGAGTCAAGCGATCGCCTTTACTCAAAGAGGCAATATACAAATTAACGTCTTGATGAATAGTTACCGAGCCATCTCTACCATCGGGCGATCCGACTAATCTGAGTTTGCCTTGTTTTTCTTCAGTGGTGAAGTTTTTCTCTTCATAACTAGGTTCTAAACCTGTTTTATTGGGCATAATCCAGATTTGTAAGAAATGCACGGGATTGGTATCGGATGAATTAAATTCACTATGTCTAACCCCTGTACCCGCAGACATCCGCTGTACGTTTCCTGGGCGAATTATCGAACCATTACCCATGCTGTCTTTATGGGCTAATTCTCCTGAA
>CAKZYI010000862.1 GCA_937884735.1 uncultured Pleurocapsa sp. | reverse complement strand
TTGATTCATTCAATTGTGCTGATTTGTTTTATTGATTGATTTACACTAACCATTGAATACACACAATTGGTATTGAAATAATATGAGTGATGCTCCTTTGAGTTCGGAACAAGTCTTAGAACAACTTCATTGGCGTTATGCAACCAAAAAATTCGATCCGAGTAAAAAAATTAGTGAAGAAGATTGGAAGACTCTAGAACAAAGCTTAGTTTTGTCTCCTTCTTCTTTTGGTTTGCAGCCTTGGCAGTTTTTTGTAGTTCGCAATCCTGAAATACGTCAAGAATTATTAGAACATTCTTGGGGACAAACTCCTGTAGTCAATGCTTCCCATTTGGTAGTATTTGCTATTAAAAAAGACCTCAATAATGATGATGTAGATCGCTATATCA
This sequence comes from uncultured Pleurocapsa sp., assembly GCA_937884735.1. Classification (GTDB taxonomy): domain Bacteria; phylum Cyanobacteriota; class Cyanobacteriia; order Cyanobacteriales; family Xenococcaceae; genus Waterburya. The sequence goes on along the minus strand of CAKZYI010000862.1, from coordinate 3,004 downwards.
AAAGAATGGCAGAAGTACAGCAAGTACCAGTAGAAAATTTATCAGGGTTTAGTAAGGTAGTCAAAGGTTTTTTAAATGATCCTAGCGATTCAGACTTTGATGTCAACCACTGGGCTGCCAAACAGGTTTATATTGCTTTGGGCTTTTTTATGACCTGTGCTGCAACCCTCGAAATCGACACTTTGCCAATGGAAGGTTTTGTTCCACCGAAATACGATGAAGTTTTGGGCTTGGCAGAGAAAGGCTATAAGTCTGTAGTTTTGTGCCCTGCGGGATATCGTGCTGATGACGATAAATATGCCAAAAGTCCTAAAGTACGTTTTCCCACGGAAGAAATCATCCAATATGTAGACTGATTAACTGTTTACTAGATCCATAATATTTTAATGACTGCTAAAAAAAGTAGTCTTTTTTTATTAACGTTTATTTTGTAACGATAATCTTACTATACTTAATACATATAGATAAAACACAATAAAACTTAAATGTGTTGTCTGCTATTTATCATCTGACACACTGCAATTATTTCTATCAACATCCATGCAATCAACTCCTAATCTAGAACAGTTTGTCCCCGACGAAGTTACCAAGTTAGCCTATCAAGGTTTCCAAGAGGGTAAAAAAGTATTTGGTTTTCTTCATAAGCAAATTAGCGATCGCCTTACTAATACAGTTGTTCCCGAGCAAGGCAGCAAGTCAACTCCTCTTTCTCCTGAAGTATTTGAAAAGCTTCAGGTCAGACTAAAATCTCTAGAAGAAAAAGACTGGAAAGATGCCAAAAATGGGGTTTATCCCAATAGCTTACTATTTGATAATCCCTGGTCTGACTTTTTCCGCTACTATCCCGAACTCTGTTTAGATATGGTCAAAATTTGGGGTCGTCTACAAAAGAAAGAATATCAAAAATTTGATGACAAAATAGATAGAGTTGGCTATCCCGACTACTATCTGCAAAACTTTCACTATCAAACAGATGGTTATCTCAGTGACATGTCAGCAAATCTCTATGATTTGCAGGTTGAAATCCTCTTTAATGGTGCTGCTGATGCTATGCGTCGTCGCATACTAGCCCCTTTAAAGCAAGGATTAGGAGCTTTTGCAGCTTTACCTCCCCAGCAAATTAAAGTACTAGATGTAGCTTGTGGTACAGGGCGTACTTTGCGAATGCTTCGAGGAACTTTGCCCAAAGCTAGCTTATTTGGTACAGATTTGTCCCCTGCTTATCTTCGCAAAGCAAATCAAATGCTTAGTGAGATTTCTGGCGAATTGCCTCAACTGTTGCAGTCTAATGCTGAATCATTACCTTATTTAGATAATTATTTTCATGGATTAACCTCTGTCTTTTTATTCCATGAATTACCAGCACCAGCAAGACAAGCTGTAATCAACGAGGCTTTTCGCGTTTTGCAGCCTGGTGGTGTACTAGTAATTTGTGATTCCATTCAGGCAACAGATTCACCTGATTTCGCTGAGATGATGAATAATTTCCCAGCAATTTTCCACGAACCTTACTACCGTCACTATACAACTGATAATCTTGAGGATCGTTTAACTGAAGCAGGATTTATTAATCTTCAAGTAGAAAATCACTTTGTTAGTAAATACTGGACAGCATACAAGCCAGTAGTTTAGAGGACAAACGATCGGGAATAAGAAAAGGTAAAAAGTAAATTTAAATCACAGTTATACTCAGTTAATTAATACGAAGTGTGGCTGTGATTTCCTGTTTGAGCAAAAGTTAAACTAAAATTAGAAAGCAAAAATACAGTAGATGAACGGTTAATAATAGTGAATGAGCGTTATAGCAAACTACTTCAATACAATACTTCTGGTCTAGGCTGCTGGTTAAGCTTAATTATCTTTGCTTTAATCGTAGGTAAGATTGGTTTAGGAGGAGTAGTTAGCGGCTTTTTAATCTTAGTCGCATTATTGTTTATTGTCCCTGTGATTGGTTTTTGGGGCTTTCAATGGTGGTTAAAACGTAAACTTACACAAGCAGAATGTCCAGTGTGCAACTATGAATTCACTGGCTTAAAAAATACGGAGTTCAACTGCCCTAATTGTGGAGAAAGCCTACAGGTAGAAGGCGATCGCTTTGCACGTATGACACCTCTAGGCACAATTGATGTAGATGCGATAGAGGTATCTGTTCAAAGTATTGAGGACGTAAACTAACAGTTGCCAAATTTAAGCAATGATATTCTCTAATTGTCAGTAGAAATGTTTAGGAAAAATTTGTGTTGGCTTCGAGAACGATCTCCAATATAGATTTCATAATTACCTGCTTCCCAAACGCCTGAAATTTCAGGCTGCAATCCTGATATTTCATCCCCTAAAACACAAAAGCTATCATTAGAATTGGGTCCTAATACTAACAAGGTAGGTTGACCTCCATCAGCTTTTACTGTTAACCGCATATAGTCAACTCTGTGAGATAAGTTCATCCTATGATTGGGACTATCAGCAATAAAACCACATCCTTGGCTGTCCACAAAACCGCCAGATTGCCCTTCAATTATTTGATTAGCTTGAGTTTGATTATTGCCAATTTCTGCCATGGTAATCGTAGGAAACACTGATAACGCTGCCACGGCTAATAGAGTAGTGTTAATAATACTAAGCTCAAATGGGTAAAATAGACGTATAGGTGAAAAGTTAAATATTGCCATTGTAATTACAAGCTCAATTGGCTTAGGACGTAAAAATAAAATTAGCTGAAAACTCAATAATAAATATATTAATTAATTCTATTAGACTGAAAGACGTAATTACACGACTGTTGTTCCACTTAAGCAAGAGTCATATTTCAGTATTTTCATTTAAAGAGCAAATTAAGATTATAAAATTAATAGTAATAAGCATTAATATATATCTTCTTTTTGAAATAGTTATAAATTAAAACAGGCAATTTTCAAGAAAATATTTATTGTGATAATAAATAAGAATGAATGAATAAAATTGCCTATTTGGCGTTGGTTTATTATCTTTTTTTGTGTTTAAAATA
>CAKZYI010000861.1 GCA_937884735.1 uncultured Pleurocapsa sp. | reverse complement strand
ATTGACGGGGGAAAATCTTAACTAGAGGACAAAATTCCCCTTTACAAAGTAAGTAAGCTAGCAATACAGTCTTTATTTCCCCATCTAAAAGCGATCGCAATTCAAAATTTGGGCAAGGAAAACAATATTAGTCGTACAAACATATTATTTAAACTTGATAGCTAACGCAACGCGCCTAGTTTCAGGATGTCGCACGATTGATGCAAGATTTAGAATAAAAAAAACTACTTTTGATTCGGTAGAAACATGATTCAAGTCAAGCCCAGATTTCAAAGCTTTGAAGAATATCTTAACTATGACGATGGTACAGACAAGCTGTACGAACTGTTTAATGGAGAATTAATTGAAATGCCTCCAGAGTCGGGAATCAACGTACAAATTGCGACCTTTTTACTAATTCAATTTGCTACATTAGTTGGTTATCGTCGAGTACGTGGACACGGCTTGGAATTAGAAGTAAATGGCGAACCGAGAAATCGCTATCCCAATTTAACTATCTTGCGGGAACAACATATCGAGCAGTTGGCAAAGCGCAATACGTTTCGTTTGAGTATGTTGCCTCCTTTGTTGGTTGTAGAAGTAGTCAGCCCAGGAAAATTACAGCGTAATAGAGATTACGTAGCAAAAAGAACTCAATACCAAGACTGTGGAATACCTGAATATTGGATTATTGATCCTCAAGCTCAAACAATATTGATTTTGGAATTATCAGATGGCATATATCGAGAAGTTGGCAATTTTGCTAGTGAAGCCAAGCTGATTTCACCACAGTTTTCCGAACTAGATTTAATAGCAGCACAAATCTTCGATCGCTAAATAATTATTGGAGAAAAAATGAATGACAAACAGACGGCGACTGCATTAATTACAGATGGAAATCGCGGAATCAGATATGCCCTAAAGGATTAGTTTCGCGTCCGAAATAATAATTGGACAGTAGAAACATTGGGTGAAAATGACGACCTGCAAATATACTCAGTGGGACTGACATTAATAATGGCAGATATTTATGAAGATGTTTTAATTTTTAATTTCCGATCAAATCGAAGGTATGTCGATATTCAATTTCAAAGCTGGATTATTTTCCCAGCGATCGGCGACGTGGGCATATATTGAAGTAGTGCGGGGATCTTTGTGTCCGAGCAAATCCTGTACCTGACGCAAATCTGCACCAGATCTCAAAGCTAATGTACCAGCAGTGTGTCGCAAGCTGTGAGCGGAAATAGTTCTACCAGGAGTATGCTTGAGGGATGCTTTTTTCAGGTATTGGTCAATTATTTTTCTCATTCCCCGCCGAGAAATTCTTTGTCCCCTTGAATGATTGCCTGTAGCTACAAACAATGGTCTAGCAGGTTTTAGAACTTCTCCTTTAGTTTCTCTAATGTGCAAATAGTTAACTAAAAGATTGGCAATATCGGGAGTGAGGGGAACAACCCGAATACTTTTTTTACCTTCTACCCTGATACCCAGGTTTTGTCCTTGTCGCACCAAGCTAGCAAAATCAGCACGATGTAATTCGACTGTACGAGTGCCTTCCAAAGCCATAATCGCAATCATAGCCTTGTCTCTAGCTGCTATGACTGTGCCATCATCGGGAATAACCCCCAACAAAGTTTCTACTTCTGACTGTTCTAAATAAGTAATTTTTTCGGCTGGATCTAGCTTTTCTCGTGGTGGCTTAACTCCCGCAGCAGGATTTACTGCAATCATGCCTTTATCTACCGAAGCCTGATAAAAACGACGTACCACAGCTAGCTTTAAAGCAATGGTAGCGGGCTTATATTTTTTTTGTTGAATCATCCAGCGACGATATTTTTTAATATCTTCCTTCGTTATAGTAACAGGGTTAAGTAAACGGCGATCGCACCATTGCAAAAACTGTTGAAGTTGGCGGGTATAAGTTTTGAGGGTGTCTTCTGCTGCATCCCCCGCACTAACATCGATATCTAAAAATTCAGCAAATGCTACTAATAAATTGTTGGTGGTTACTTTACTAATTTGTGGCGGATTATTAGCAGCTAACATTTATTTTATCGCTTAATTTGGCACAATCTTAACATAAACTTAGTTTTAGGTTATGAAAAATAAATAATGGCTATAAATGGCTACACTCTATAACGTATAAATTTTTAATGAGTTTTTTGACCATAGAAAAAAGCGAAGGAAGCAAAGTATTTCTACCACTCCCTTGCAAATTGAGGAATAAAATAATCGATGTTAACTCGAACGATTAATTAGCTGCTTGAGAGTCAGTTTGAACGTCAACATTATCGGCTGATGGTTCGCCCGAACCGTGGGTGTTTAGCTGCTCTTTAGCGGAAACATCTGATGTTCCCCCTTCTTTTGGTTCGGAGTCTCCAGAGTTCACAGGTTGCTTGTTGACGTTCTCTGGCGATTTACCTGTCTCGTGAGTGTTTAAAACATCTTTTACATTTACTTCAGAAGTGGAAGTGTTTTGCTGACTGTCATTACTCATTTGTGTTGCCTCTTTATTTATTTGTGCGATTTTACAAGTTCTAAAATAGGCATCAGTTTTTTCCGTGCAGTATCGGCAAACAAAACTCAAACTCAACTTTAAATAAAGCCTTGACTATGAATTTATAATTGCTGTAATGCAGCAGTAAATTGAAATTTAGCGTGGGATAACTAGTAACCAATATCCAACGTTACTAAACTAATAAAACTAATACTTATTTAGTTCTTAAAGTTGTTTGGAACAGTATTTGTAAATGCTGTTCAAAATATAATTGTTCGTTTTAAGTGTCCTTCATCTGGGGAGACTCTAACGAATAAGCCATTTAATATTTGCCATTTATATCGGGCATTGAACTATTAAATAATCATAAAGCTTATAAATATTAAATTATCAGCCAAAAATACCAATTTAATCTTTCTAAGGTAGGAGAAATAATTCGGACAAAAGTCAAACTTTTAGCTAGTTGCTACGATGAATTTTGTATATTATTTTACAATGCAATCTGACGATCGCCTAATAAATTGTCTTATATTTAAAA
>CAKZYI010000860.1 GCA_937884735.1 uncultured Pleurocapsa sp. | reverse complement strand
ATCGCAAGTTTGTTAATGATCTTGGCTACCTTTATGTTTTTAAGCTTCTTCCTCTCAACTGTACCCAGTGCAATTTAAGAGTGCGGACAAGCTAAGAGCTAAAAAAATATCAACTGACACGCATACATAAATGATTTTTAAATATGACTATTGTAATAGATCGCCCACAATCAAATATTGGCTGGTTCAAAGGAGTCGATGACTGGCTGAAACGCGATCGCTTTGTATTCATCGGCTGGTCGGGGCTGCTGCTTTTCCCCTGTGCTTATTTTTCTATAGGTGCGTGGCTTACAGGCACTACTTTAGTGAGATCTCGGTATACCCACGTATTAGTTATTTCTTATCTAGAAGGATGCAATGTTCTCACTGCAGCAGTATCCACTCCCGCCGACAGTATGGGTCACTCTCTCTTGTTCCTTTGGGGACCAGAAGCTAATTGGAGCTTTACCCGCTGGTGTCAAATTGGTGGTTTATGGAATTTCACTGCTTTTCATGGAGTTATCGGTCTAATTGGCTTTATGCTCAGGCAGATTGAAATTTCTCGTCTGATTGGCATTCGACCCTATAATGCGATCGCTTTTTCTGCACCTATCGCTGTATTTACCTCTGTCTTTTTAGTCTATCCTCTAGGACAATCAAGCTGGTTCTTTGCTCCTAGCTTGGGAGTAGGGGGAATATTTCGATTTGTACTGTTCTTTCAGGGTTTTCATAACTACACTCTTAATCCCTTTCACATGATGGGAGTAGCAGGGGTTTTAGGTGGTGCTTTGCTCTGTGCTATTCATGGGGCAACGGTGCGAAATACTATATTCCAAGCTGCTCAGGCTTTTAACACCTTCGGTGCATATAGCCCGACCCAAGAAGAAGAAGCCTATTCGATGGTGACTGCTACTCGCTTTTGGTCGCAGATTTTTGGAAGTGCTTTTTCCAACAAGCGTTGGCTACATTTCTTTATGCTCTTTGTTCCTGTAACAGGTTTATGGATGAGTGCGATTGGCATGGTGGGATTGGCTTTCAACCTCAGAGCATATGACTTTGTATCTCAGGAATTACGAGCAGCAGAAGATCCTAGTTTTGAGACGTTTTATACCAAGAATATTTTGCTTAATGAAGGTTTGAGGGCTTGGATGGCTCCCCAAGACCAAATTCACGAAGGCTTTCAATTCCCTGATGAGGTATTACCTAGGGGAAATGCTGAGTAAAGACTCTAGTTGGTTTACTGGCGAGGAGACAAAGGTTCGCTGTTAATCCCTTTAGGATATCACGAAGCATATAAGTATCTACTAGTGGCTTGGTAGTTCCATGAAATGACTGTAAGAGTAGCAAGTAATGTTGGAGACTGAGAAATGGACACTGTTTTTAAATATGCAATCATCTCGCTGTTGGTATTGCCGATGCTGTTGATGATTTTAGTTGCTATTTTCTCTGCATTTTTAGTTCTTGCTACTATTCCTAAACGCAATCGCGATTAGGACATCACCAAATAACAAAAATACAGTTTTTTCAAGATTAAATAATTCGACTTTTATAAATAAACAAACTGGAGATTCGAGAATGTCTAATTTATTCAAATACAAAATCGCTCTTGACGCAGACTTAGCTACAGAAGAAAAAGACAAGCAAAATTTTCCTCAGACAATATCTTATCTCGCTTTTATCCTTGTTTGTACCATTATCACCTCAGTTTTTTCAGCCATCGTGATGATTCTAAATTACTGTTCTCCTGGTTCCCTAGATGGTACATATCTCAAGCTTTTTTTCTAAAATTCGCTATTTGACAATTAACTATAGGAGATAACCAATGGGTTTACCTTGGTATCGCGTCCATACGTCGGTCTTAAACGACCCAGGACGTTTGATAGCCGTTCATTTAATGCACAATGCACTTTGTGCGGGTTTTGCTGGTTCAATGCTATTGTTTGAACTAGCATTATACGACACAAGTGCTGCTGTCCTCAATCCAATGTGGCGACAGGGATGTTTCCTGATGCCTTTTGTGGCACGTTTGGGAGTAACAAATTCTTGGCAGGGTTGGAGTATAACTGGTGAAACCTTTTCCGACCCTGGTTTCTGGACTTTTGAAACCGTTGCGATCGCTCACATCATTTTTTCAGGACTACAATTTTTATCCGCCTGTTGGCATTGGGTCAACTGGGATTTGGTTACTTTCTTTGATGAAGAAGGTAAGCCTACTTTAGATTTACCAAAAATATTTGGCATACATCTTTTACTTGCTGGTCTGCTTTGTTTTGGCTTTGGTGCTTTTCATCTAACTGGTATTTTTGGGCCAGGATTGTGGGTGTCAGATGCTTATGGACTGACGGGGCATATGCAAAATGTTTCCCCTGTGTGGGATGCATCAGGATTCGATCCTTATAATCCTGGGGGCGTAGTAGCCCATCATATTGCTGCGGGTACAGTCGGTATTATCGGCGGACTATTTCATATAGTGGTGCGCCCTTCTGAGGAACTATATAAGTTACTCAGGATGGGTAATATTGAAGGTGCATTGGCTAGTGGCTTGGCAGTATTCTTTTTTGCTGGAGCGATCGCAAGTGGTTCTATGTGGTACGGTACAGCCACTACCCCCGTAGAGCTTTGGGGTCCTACACGTTTTCAATGGGACAAAGGGTATTATCAACAAGAAATTTCTCGCCGAGTCGAAAATAGTCTGGCAGCAGGGGATAGTCTATCCCAAGCGTGGTCGAGAATTCCCGAAAAACTAGCTTTTTACGATTATATTGGCAATAATCCCGCCAAGGGCGGTCTATTTCGCTATGGTCGCATGGGTGATGGTGATGGTTTGCCCCAAACTTGGCTCGGTCATCCTATATTTCATGATGGTGAGGGCAGAGAATTAACCGTTAGACGAATGAATAGCTTCTTTGAAACCTTTCCTACGGTTTTAACTGATGAAGATAATATCGTTAGGGCTGATATTCCTTTTCGTCGTGCTGAATCCCAAAATAGTTTTGAACAAACAGGAGTCACGGTTGACTTTTATGGTGGATTGTTAGACGGTCAGACCTTTACCAATCCAGTCGAAGTAAGAAAATATGCTCGTCAGGCAATACTAGGTGAGGCTTTTGAGTTTGATACTCAAACCTACAATTCTGATGGTGTATTTCGCACCAGCAACCGCGGCTTCTTTGCCTATTTTCATGCTTGCTTTGCTTTACTCTGGTTTTTCGGTCATATCTGGCTTGG
>CAKZYI010000859.1 GCA_937884735.1 uncultured Pleurocapsa sp. | reverse complement strand
CCCCCCAAAGATTCGCCATAAATAAATATATCCTGTGGTGATATTTGCCTATTAGCCGTTAAATATTGCCAAGCCCCTTGACCATCTTCATAGAGCCGAGATTCATTAGGTAAACCCCCCTCGCTCAAGCCATAACCTCGATAATCTATGGCTAAAACAGAAAATCCTAACTGTTGAAATCCTTGAATCCTTGCAAGGTTATTGTAATGGGTTTTGCTGCCACCTCTTCCACAGAGATATAGAATAGTCTTTGGTGTAGTTAAGATATTAACTGGCTCGTTGGGAATGGCAATAATAGGCTGTTTTATCGACGGAGCATCAAACCACCAACCATGTATACGAGCGGCGGATTGCGGAATATTTAGCCAAACATTATCATATTCCAATTGAAAATCGATATCCCTTGGAGATGATGCTGATACATGCTGGTTAGCTCGATAAATAATGTAATCTTGTCTAAGATACAAAAACAGGCAGGTTAATATATAAGCGATCGCTAAAGCTAGAAAAATCCGTTTGGCTAATCGGCGTAAATAACGATAGCTTCTACGGCGAAAATATCCATGATAATAATTTTGATTACGACCCAAAAACCTCATTTTCTCTTCCTTTCCACCATTCACCTAGTTTGAGTAAATCGGACTGAATATCTTCTAGTTCACTTAGATACTCTTGAGGAGAGATGCATTCTTTTCTTTCTTGTAACTTGCTTAGTCTTAATTGCACTAATAGCCAAGGCTTTGAAATTCCATCCGTCGCTTCAATATATTGAGCCAACTCTCGACTATCTATCATTTATCTTATTTTTCAAATTGGATTATTATCTACACTCTTTTACCATAGCGTATTGATAGATTAAAAATAATCTGAATATCAGGAAATCAATAGATACTGCTTTATTTTGTAGCTTAATTGTTTATTTAATATCAAGACTTTGTAAAGAAAATAGCTTCCATCAGCAGCATTTTAAAGAAATAGTTTAGGCTAGATCTTCACCAAAATAGTAGATTTTTCTCTGCTACGAAATCATCTGCTGTTTATATTTGATAAAGGAAAAATGCAAATAGCTTCTTTTGATGTCTTAATGCAACTATTGCGAGACCGTACTACATTTCTGATAGAAATTGAAAACAACAAATATATTGACAAAAAAATTGTTGCATTATTAATTTCTAGCTCTATATTTATGGCTTTATATGGAGCAATTGTTGGTTCAACTCATGGCGGCTTACAAATAATATCTTCTGCATTTAAGTTGCCTGCTTTATATCTGCTAACTCTTTTGATTTGCTTGCCTACTCTATATTTTATGGATATAGTTTTAGGTTCTAAAAGAGTTTTTGGTCAATATGTAGCACTACTTCTAGCTTCAATGTCGATGATTAGCGTAATGTTATTTGGATTTGCCCCCGTCACTTTGTTTTTTCGCTTATCTATCGATGATTATTGGTTTTTCTTATTACTAAACATTATTGTACTGGCATTTACTGGAGTAGTAGGAGTCAGGTTTTTTTATAAATCAATGATAAACATCATAGCCAAAGAAAAAGATGGAGAAATACCTCTTAATCGTCACAAATTAATTAAGGGTTGGTTAGTTCTTTATGGATTTGTTGGCAGTCAATTAGGATGGACACTTAGACCATTTGTTGGTTCACCAAACGAACCTTTTGCTTTGTTTAGAGAAATTGAGAGTAACTTTTATGTTCAGGTTGTAAAAATTGTGGGAAAAGTTTTAGGAATACACTAACATAGCGGTTCTTACATACACGAGGTACAGTCTAATGCTCTAGTTTTAGCTAATTAAGATGTACCTCACAAATCTGAGAATTGCTATAGTCACTGATTACTAACTATTAATTACTTAAATATTAGCAATACAAATTGATGGTGTTATATTGGGAAAAATTAAAAATAAACCAAGATGAACTAAATAGTGTTTTTGAACCTAATATTATTACTAATTGGGCGATAGCTTTATGTCAGGTATTGTTATTACAGCAGAAAAAGTATTTGCCCACATTATTATTGACCGAAAGTTCATTATTATTTATTGGATTTCTTTTTTGCTTTCCCCTCAATCTAATTTTCTTGCGCAAGATGGAGCTTATCGCTAACAATAGTCAAGGCTTATTAATAATTATATTGATAACAATTTTGCTATCTGGCTTTATTTTATTTATCTTTAATTTTTATCTTTGGCAAAAAGCCAAAAGAATCAAGCTTTTGAGTAGATTATTAGAAAAAATAGCAGACTACAATAACTTAATCAATAATTTTCAGTTGTTGGCAAAAATTAATAGACTAAGCAGCCAAAACATAGATATCGCCAAAAACCAAATAACCAATAACTTACAAGCTATTGATGAATTAAAAGAAGTATTGGAACTTACTAAAACTAGCTTACTTAATAGCGTTGAATTGGAAAGTTTTATTTATAATAATCCACAAGTAAAACAAAATAGTTCATCTTGTTATACTGTCGATAGATATCAACTATTATCTAGCTTAGAACACAACTTAGCTGATTTAGCTTTGTCAGAAATAGATTCAAATTCAGAATACCAAGAAATATTAAATGAAGCTGTTAATCTTGGTTTAAGCGTACATCAAGAAGTCAAAAAAATAAGACGCTTGTAGAACGTCAGTGATGTACTATTTATTATTTATAATTGGCGAATCTATTTATTCAGTTTTCTTCTAAAAAAGCTCAACTAGCTACAAGCTAAGTCCAATCTTGCTGTTCTCCTGTTGGAGTACGCCGATATACTATTCCTTCTGCATGAATCGCTCTAGTTTTAGTATAAAGCTCGTCTTCATTCAATCCCCAATTATCAAGAACTACCTGTAAATCTCTTTGAATATCTCGCGCTCCAGGAAAGTCTCGATAACGAATAATTAGGCGGGCTAACTCGACTAAATCGCGATCCGTAGGCTGTGCATCAGCACCGTCTTCTGGCTCAGAATTGACCTGCAACAAACTATCTACTGTTGCTCTATCCTTTCTATTTTGGGGATGCTTTTGATCTGTGTTTCCACTGCTCATAAATTTTACCAACCATAACTAGAGATAATTATTGGTAATTTTAATCAGGGCGTATCATGAATTTATTTTCGACGCTTACTGCTCATCTATATTGCTAAAGGTTGACGAGTGTAACCAGTATGTAAAAAATTTTTAACAGGCTCAGGAGCAATTTCCCGATGCTTTTTATCTCCTTGTCGCCAACGCATAATGATACCGAGTAAGGCAATAAATAAGCCAACCGATAGCAAACCACCACTTCCATCTAGTCCACCAATTAAGGCATCAGTAGCACCTAAAATTAAGATGAAGCCAGAAACGGGTTCTTTGCGATAAACTGCTCTAAAAAATCTTGCGAATAAAGGATTCACTATTTGTACTATCTGATAAATGAAATTAAGACTACAGACTTGGTAATTAGATAAGTTATCTCATAAGTTAGCACAATTGTCAGATCGTTATAATCTTTCCTTGGTTCGATTATCTGTTAGATGATATAAAAATTAAGGAAAATAATTATGAAAGCATGAGATACCAAGAATTTGACCACAAGCTACTCAAAATTTTATTCACAGTAAGCTTGGTCAAAAAGGTATTAATTTTTATCTTTAGCATGTTGCTTTCCACAGAGAAAGCCACTGCTATTCCCAAACCACAGCCATCGAAATTTATCGCTCAAACTTCCTTGTCTACTGACAATAATCCTGGAACAATTATTCTCAGTAGATTTAACATAATTGGCAACAATGTCATTCCTCAAACAGCCATAGATCGAGTATTGCAGCCTTATTTATTTCGTCCTCTCGATTTTGTAGAGCTACTAGAAATTCAGCAGCTTATTACCCAACTATATGTCGATCGCGGTTACTTTACGACTGGTGCCTATATTCCTCCCCAAACAATTGACGATCGCACTGTCAACATAGAAATCATTGAAGGAACAATTGGCGAAATCAAAATTACAGGGCTAAAAAAACTACACCCTGAATATATTCGTAGCCGAGTTGCGATCGCTTCTGAACCTCCCCTCAATCAAGACAAGCTACTCCAGGCTCTACAACTGCTTCAATTAAACCCCCTGATCGCCAAAATTTCTGCCGAATTATCCCAAGGTATTAAGCCAGGAGAAAGTTTTCTCAAACTAGAAATAGAAGAAGCCGATAGCTTCGATGTAAACTTAAACATAGACAATGACTTGACCACAAGTATTGGTTCTTTGCGAAGCAGAGTATCGATTGACAGTCGAAATTTCTTCGGCTTTGGAGACACATTTCTAGTCAGCTATGGTCAAAGCGAAGGTAGTGAATCTTTAGAAAGATTAGAATACATGGCTCCTGTTGGGGCAAGAGGAACTTTTTTGCGCGTATCCCACAATCGCGGTGACAACCAAATTATTCTTGAACCATTCCCCCCCCTAGATTTGGAAAGCAATACTGTGGGTTATGGAATTACCCTAATTCAAGATTTAGTTGACAAACCAGCTCAAAACCTGGCGATCGCTTTTGGTTATACCCATCAAAATACCCAATTTTCGATTATGGACAGGGGCTTCCCCGACCTTGCTAGGGGCTTAAATAATGATGGTAGAAGCATTATATCTACCCTACGGTTTATTCAAGAATATAGCGATCGCAGCTCAAATCATGTGTTTTCAATTGCCTCACAGGTTGCTATTGGTATTGATGCTTTTGATTCTACGATTAACAACGATGACTTACCCGATAGTAAATATTTACTTTGGCAAGGACAAGAAAGATACTAAAGGGCAATATCGCCTAAAACCAATCTCAGTTTACGAGGAACAGTACAGCTAGCCAACGATCCTCTATTCGCTCAAGAACAGTTTTTGGCTGGTGGGGTAAAAAGCGTTCGCGGCTACAGTAGAGGAATTATTCAAGGAGATAATGGATTTTCTTTTTCTGCCCAATTAAACAATACCGTCTGGCAAATATCTGAATGGGATATGCGTTTAGAAGTAAGTCCCTTTTTTGATTTTGGTCGAATTTGGAATACTGATGACTTCCCTATAGAAACTAATACCTTGGCATCTTTGGGAATTGCTGCTCGATTTTCGATTAAAGACACTGTAACGGCTGATATAGGCATCGGAATTCCTTTAATTGATGCTAAATTGCCAGAGGGAGACTCTTTACAAGACGATGGAATACATTTTTCTTTGAATGTAAAACCTTTTTAATTACTGATTACCAATTACTAATAAACGGTACATTAGTCATAGGCCGTTGTCTGTTAACCAACAGCAATTGATAATTGTCCTCAAGGAAGATACACCCCTTGCCAACAGCAACGCCTTACATGCGGCTTAAGCCTTTGTCGCTTCGCACAATAATTGATAATTGATTGAATGATTCAAGCATTAAGAGGAACAAGAGATATTCTGCCAGAAGAAGTAGGTTACTGGCAGTTAATTGAAGCTACAGTGAGAGAAATACTAGGCAGAGCCGTATATCAAGAAATTCGAGCTCCTATCTTTGAGCAAACTGCGCTATTTGAGCGAGGTATCGGCGAAGCTACCGATGTCGTAGGCAAAGAAATGTACACCTTTAAAAGTAAAGGTGGAAGTAAATCAATTACTCTTCGTCCAGAAGGTACAGCAGGAGTAGTAAGAGCTTATATTCAAAACAAGCTCAATGCTCAAGGAGGAGTACAGCGTCTTTGGTATACAGGACCGATGTTTCGCTACGAGCGTCCCCAAGCTGGTCGTCAAAGACAGTTTCATCAAGTAGGTTTAGAGTTGATTGGCTGTAGTGCGCCTCGCGCAGATGCCGAAGTTATTGCTTTAGCGACTGATATTCTCAAGGCTTTGAATTTAAAAAACTTGGAGTTGGCGATTAATTCTGTGGGCAATGGAAGCGATCGCGCTAACTATCGAGAAGCACTAGTAAACTATCTTGAGCCTTATAAAGAAGATTTAGATGAAGACTCTAAGGATCGTCTGACTCGTAACCCTTTGCGAATTTTAGATAGTAAAGATCCCAAAACTCAAGAAATTGCTCAAAACGCTCCTAAAATCATTGATAGTCTAGGTACAGAATCCAAAAAACACTTCGACACAGTATTACAGTTACTTACCGATTTGGACATCAAATACCAAATCGATCACTGTTTAGTTCGAGGACTAGACTACTATACCCATACAGCATTTGAAATAAAATCCAATGACTTAGGCGCGCAAGCAACGGTTTGCGGTGGCGGACGCTACGACGGTTTGGTCAAAGAATTAGGTGGTGCTGATACTCAGGCAGTAGGTTGGGCAATTGGGATGGAAAGGTTGGTGATTTTGCTGCAAAAACTATCATCATCTCAGCCAGTTAATTCCCCTGACTTGTATATTGTTTCCCGTGGAGGGGCAGCAGAAGCCCAAAGTTTATTGTTGGCTCAAAAATTACGCAGTGCAGGTTTGGGTGGTGAATTAGACCTAAGTGGTAGTGCCTTTGGTAAACAGTTCAAAAGAGCTGATCGCAGTGGCGCAGTTGCTTGCTTAGTATTAGGTGATGCCGAAGCAGAAAACAAAACTGCTAACTTAAAATGGCTGGCATCAGGGGAACAAAAGGCGATCGCTCAAAGCAGCTTATTAGAAATGACAGACGAGTTGAAGGCTAAGATTTCTGAATTAAAAAACAGTTAATTGATTATTTTTGCTCTTGTATTCCCAACCCTCTCTACTTTAATTCTATGGAAACCAAAATTCATGCCTTAGACTTTGACGGTGTAATATGCGATGGCTTGATTGAATATTTCGCTAGTACCAAACGTGCTTATCAACAAATTAGGTCGGAAGAAATAGACGATTGTCTTGCGCCTAATTTTTATAAACTACGCCCTGTAATTGAAACTGGCTGGGAAATGCCAATTTTATTACGAGCGTTGGCACTAGAAATCGATGAAGCAAAAATTTTAGCTGACTGGAAAGGAATTTCTCTTCAATTATTAGAATCGGAAGGCTTAAAAAAGCAAAGTGTGGTGCAATAGTTAGATGGAGTAAGGGATAGTTGGATTAAAAACAATTTAGATGATTGGCTTGCTTTGCATCGCTTTTATCCTGGTGTAATTGAACGTCTACAACAAATTGTCGCCTCCGATGTCGAGCTTTACATTGTTACGACTAAAGAAGGACGTTTTGTTAAGCAGTTGTTAGAGCAGCAAAATATTGCTTTGCCCGCCTCGAATATTATCGGTAAAGAAAGCAAACGCCCTAAATATGAAACCCTAAGAATTATTCGCGACAGCTATCAAACGTCAGCTAATTTGAGTCTATTTTTTCTAGAAGATCGCCTCAAAGCTTTACAACAAGTCGCCCAGCAGTCGGATCTAGATTTTGTCAGTTTATTTCTTGCTGACTGGGGTTATAACCTAGAAAGCGATCGCACTGTAGCCAACCAAGATAAGCGAGTCAAGCTATTATCACTCCAGCAATTTTCTCAATCATCTTATGACTGGTAAAAATAACGCTTGATGTGAATTACCTTCGTTTTAATTTACTGGTTTTTAGCTCTTAGCTTTTAGCTTTTAGCTTTTGAGAAAACCTAAAAATTTTAGTTTTTTA